>DAIDJK010000033.1 GCA_027450225.1 Bryobacterales bacterium
CTTCAGCGCCGCCCTCGTCTGGGCCGCGTGGCGTCTGGTGCGTACGCCCTGGCGATTCACTGCGTGGGCAGCGGTCTCAGCCGCCCTGCTCGCCATCGCCATACATCCGTTCCATCCGCGCATTCCGGCCGGCCAACTCGAACTCACAGCCATCGACGTTGGCCAGGGCGACAGTCTTCTCGTCGTCTTTCCGGATGGCCGGCTCATGCTTGTGGATGCGGGAGGCATCCCGTCTTTCGGGCGCGCCCACAAGCCGAACATCGATATCGGCGAAGACGTCGTCTCGCCTTATCTCTGGTCCCGCTCCATTCGTCATCTCGACATCGTCGCCATGACGCACGCGCATGAAGATCACATGGGCGGGATGGCGGCCGTGCTGCGCAACTTTCATCCCCGCGAACTCTGGACGGGCGCGACGCAGGAAAGCCCCGAATGGAGCGGCGTCCGCGCCGCTGCCGCGAACCTGCGCATCCCGGTTCGCCACCTGATCCAGGGCGCCGGCTTCAACTTCGGCGGCGCCGCCGTTCAGGTGCTCGCGCCTCTGCCCGGCTACGAACCCGAACGCACCCCGAAAAACGACGATTCGCTTGTCATGCGCATCGCTTACGGCCGGACTTCATTCCTGCTTACGGGCGACATGGAAAAGAACATCGAAGAACAACTCTGGGCCGCGGGTTATCTGCAGCATTCCGACGTGATCAAAGTCGGCCACCACGGCAGCCGCACTTCCAGCACGCCGGATCTTCTGGACGCCGTCCATCCCGCCTTCGGCATCATCTCCGCCGGATTCGATAACAACTACGGTCATCCGCATCCGCTCACCCTCGGCGCGCTCGCCGGGCGTCACATTGCCGTTTACCGTACAGACCAGCACGGCCTCATTGACGTCCTCAGCGACGGCCGCCGCATCCACATCGAATAGCGCGCGAAAAGCATCGCCCAATCGCCCGTTATCATGAAAAAATCCATGTTCTTTACCAAAGGACGTCTTCTGGCGGTCATTTGCGCCGCCTTGCCCGTTACCCTCGCGGCTCAGACGCAGCAACCGCCCGCGATCCGCAGCCTCGACCTCACTGCCATCGATCGCGCTTCCAATCCGTGCGATAACTTCTACCAGTACGCGTGCGGCAACTGGATCAGGAACAATCCCATCCCTCCCGATCAATCGCGCTGGGGGCGCTTCAATGAACTGGCCGACCGCAATCTCGCCACCCTGCGCGAGATCCTCGACCACGCGGCGGACGCCAGCCATCCGCGCAGCCCTTCGATTCAGAAGATCGGCGATCTCTACGGCTCCTGCATGGACGACAAGGCCGTCGAGGCGCAGGGCATCTCCCCCATCGAACCCACTCTGGAACGTATTGCGAAACTGCAGAACAAGAGTGAACTGGCAGCCGAGGTCGCGCGCCTTCACGATGAAGCGGTACCGGTTTTGTTCCGCCTCGGCTCCGGCCCCGACGCGAAGAATTCCTCTGAAGTGATCGCGCAGCTGACGCAGGGCGGTCTGACTCTCCCGGATCGCGATTACTACCTCAAAACCGATCCGCGCTCGCGCGAACTCCGTGACAAGTACGTCGCGCACGTCACCAGGATGTTCGAACTCCTCGGCAGCGATCCGCGGAACGCCGCCGCCCAGGCCCAGTCCGTACTCGCCATTGAAACCGCGCTCGCGAAAGTTTCACTCGACCGCGTAGCCCTGCGTGATCCCGATGCGCGCTATCATCGCGAGCCCGTCAGCGCGCTCTCGACGCTCGCGCCCGGCTTCAACTGGAAGACTTACCTCGCCGGTCGCGCCGTCTCCGTTTCCGATCTGAACATTTCCGTGCCGGATTTCATCAGGGGCCTGAACGGCGTCCTCGATTCCGCCAGCCTCGACGATCTGAAAACCTATTTCTCCTGGCACGTGCTGAACAAGGAGGCGGAGCTTCTTCCCGCCAAGTTTGTCGATGAGGACTTCGATTTCAATGAGCGAACCCTGCTCGGCGCGAAGGAGATCCAGCCGCGCTGGAAACGTTGCGTCCGGCTCGTCGATGGCGATCTGGGCGAAGCTCTCGGCCGCGAATACGTCGAAAAGACCTTCGGCGCCGAAGGCAAGGAACGAACGCTCCGGATGGTACATGAAATCGAAGCGGAAATGGCGAAGGACATCCAGAACGTACCGTGGATGAGCGACGCGACAAAGAAGCAGGCGGTCGAAAAGCTCCACGCCGTCGCCAACAAGATCGGCTATCCCGAAAAATGGCGCGACTATTCGTCCGTCAAAATCGTGCGCGGCGAACTGGTAGCTGATGACCGCCGCACCGATGAGTTCAATGTGCGCCACATGATGGACAAGATCGGCAAGCCGCTCGACAAGCTCGAGTGGACGATGACGCCGCCCACCGTTAACGCCTATTACAGCCCGCCGATGAACAACATCAACTTTCCGGCTGGCATTCTGCAGCCGCCCTTCTACTTCAAAGGCGGTGATGAAGCGGCGAATTATGGCGCAATCGGCGCCGTCGTCGGTCACGAACTCACGCACGGCTTCGACGATCAGGGCCGTAAGTTCGATGGCCAGGGCGATCTGCGCGACTGGTGGACTGCCGGCGATGCATCGAACTTTAAAGAACGCGCCGATTGCATCGTAAACGAGTACGGCAACTTCACCGCATCCGGCGATACGAAGCTGAACGGCCGCCTTACGCTGGGCGAAAATGCCGCGGACAACGGCGGCGTCCGGCTGGCCTTCATGGCGCTGCTCGACAGCATGGGCGCGCATGCCCTGCCGCAGATCGATGGCTATACGCCGCAGCAGCGCTTCTTCCTCGCTTACGCCCAGATATGGTGCGAAAACATTACGGACCAGGCCGCGCGCAATCGCGCTCTCACCGATCCGCATTCGCTGGGACGTTATCGCGTCAACGGCGTCCTTCAGAATATGCCGGAATTCGAACAGACTTTTGGCTGTAAAACTGGCGACCAGATGGTCAGCCCCAACGCCTGCCGCGTCTGGTAACGAATCATGAAATCTCTCATCGCTCTCTTCCTTGCCGCGGCCGCCGTGGCCCAGCAGCCCGCGTGGGTTGCGAAAAGCAATAAAAACGCCCAGCTCCTGATTGATCTGGATGCAAAGTACAGTCCCGAAGGAGCGGCCGCCAGCGGCGTCCAGGGACTCGACGATCAGATCTCCGTCATCTCGGCGGACCGTCCCGCAAAAATGCGCGCCGATCTGCGCGGCGTGCGCGCCGAACTCGAGAAACGCCGGACCGCGGAAACCGATACTCTCGTCCGCCAGGATATCGATATCCTGATCGACTCCATCGACAAGGATATTCGGGCCTCGGAAGCCGAGGAACAGACATTCCTTCCGGACCGTGATGTCGCAGGTTACATCTTCTTCGGCGTGAAAAGTCTTCTCGATGAACAGGTCAGCCCCGAGCGCCGGCCCGCCGCGCTGGCTCGCCTGAAGAAGTACACAGGTCTGGAATCCGGCTACAAGCCCACTGTGGAGCTTGCCGAAACACTCTTCCGGGAGAAGCGCGCGGCGAATCCACAGCTTCTCTACCCGTCCAAAGCCGAAGTCGAAAAAGAACTCAGTAACACGAATACCTACATCACCGGCATAGGTCTGCTTTTCGAAAAATACAAGATTGCCGGCTACCAGCCCGCTTACGCGAAGCTGAAGGAGCAACTTGCTTCCTACGACGATTTCGTCCGCCGCGAGGTACTTCCCCATGCGCGCGCCGACTTCCGTTTGCCCCCGCGCATCTATTCAATCGCTCTCGAGCAATACGGCGTTGATTACACGCCGGCGCAACTCGAGCAGATGGCTCATCAGAGCTTCACGGAAATCCAGAAGCAGATGCAGGAAGTGGCCGCGCGCGTCGCGAAGGAAAAACATCTGCCCTCGTCCGACTATCGCGACGTGATCCACGAGCTCAAGAAAGACCAGCTCACGGGTGATGACATTCTGCCGCATTACCAGAAGCGGCTCGCGGAGATCGAACAGATCATCCGCGCCAACCGCCTGATCACGCTGCCCGAACGCCCGGCCATCATCCGCATCGCCACCGCTGCCGAAACGGCTCAGCAGCCCGCTCCTCACATGCAGATTCCGCCGCTGCTGAATAACCACGGCCAGCGCGGCGCCTTCGTGCTGCCGCTCGAAACCAAAGGAGAAGGCGGCGGCGCGCTCAAATACGACGACTTCACCTTTGCCGCCGCTTCCTGGACTCTTACCGCTCACGAAGCGCGCCCCGGCCACGAACTGCAGTTCGATTCCATGATCGAACGCGGCGTTTCGCTCGCCCGGGCCATGTTCGCCTTCAACAGCGTGAACGCCGAAGGCTGGGGGCTTTATTCCGAATGGTTCATGCTGCCTTACATGCCGGATGATGGCAAGCTGATCTCGCTGCAGCTTCGCCTGCTCCGCGCCGCCCGCGCTTACCTCGATCCGGAATTGCAGGAAGGCAAAGTAACGCCCGAACAGGCCATGGCGGTGTTACAGAACGATGTGGTCTGTTCCAAGGCTTTCGCGACGGAAGAGGTGGAGCGGTTCACCTTTCGCAGTCCGGGCCAGGCGGTTTCTTACTTTGACGGTTACACCCGGCTGCTCGAAATCAGAAAGGCGGCAGAGCAGGCGCTTGGCCCGAAGTTCAATCAGCAGAAATTTCACGATTTCATCCTGTCGCAAGGCCTTCTGCCGCCGGCTCTTTTACGCAAGGCCGTCATGGAACAGTTCGTTCCGCACGGAGCCTGATCCGGTTGGCATCAGATGTGCTGCTCGTCGCGCCGGAGGGGGATAGTCTCCTCCGGAGACGACGTACATGTTGCGACGCCTGATTATTCGCGGCGCCGCCATCATCGGGCGATGAAGCGCATCGGAATCGCGCTCCAAAACCAGCACGAGAACAACAAGCGCAGTTACTGAAGCCGCTGCATCGTGCCGTCCCGCCGAAGGCGAAAACGGATGCCGCGCCATTCGACTTCGGATCCGGCAACGCCCGCGGCCCATACCGCCAGTCCAAACAGATCGCGAAAAGGCACTGCCCAGATGCGGTTCACCTTTTCGCGATCGAGTCTGGCAAGCGAGACAGCCGCGGCAACCAGCCGCGTCGCGATTCCGGCGGCGCCAGCCAGCGGATAACCCGCCGCGGTCGCGACCACACTCCAGAACGTGAGCTGGGTCACGATGTACGCGAAATACCCCGCCGGGCGCGACACCCGAATGGTTCTCGACCAGCGCACCTGGTGCTTCCAGACGTCGCGCAGCGACCCCGAACCCAGATTCGTCTCCACCACCGGGTCGGCGAGAAACACCCGGCCGCCCAGCGCGGCCATCCTGCTCCCAAGCTGGTAATCGTCCGCCAGATAATTTCTCAGAGCCGCGAAGCCGCCGATCCGTTCGAGATCGGCGCGCCGAAACGCCATGGTCGATCCGAGCGCGAAGGCCGAATGCGACAGGAGCCGGGAAACCAGCACGCTCGGCGCAAACTCCGTCACAATTCCGATCGCTTCGGCTTCACTCGCCCAGGACGATGCGGTGGCCCGGTAAAGACAGGTCACAACGCGCGTCTCGCCATCTCTGAGCGGGCCGGCCACGCGATCCAGATAATCCACCGGAACGCGAATGTCGCCATCGTTGACGACGAACACGTCGTATCTCGCCGCGCGCGCCAGAAGTTCAAGAGAGCCCGCCTTTCCGTTGGGCGCGTCGTTCGTTGTATCGATAACCCGGATCGGACAGCCAGGAAATTCGCGCTGCAGTCGCGCGATATCTTCGTGCGCCGGATCGTTCGGGATGGAGACGCCGAAGAGAATCTCGAACTCGGGATAATCGAGTGCGGCATGGGACCGGATGGCCTGATAAAACCGCGCATCACGCCCGCGCACTGGCTTCAGAATCGAGACCGGCGGCCGGAAATCATTTTTCACCGGCTGCGCGGAAGGCCGGAATTTCAGGACGGCGATGATGGCGAGCAGGCTGTACGCAATGCCGCAACCCACCAGGACGATGGCGATCACTCAGGCAATGAAATACACGCCCGCTGCGATCAGGCTGATACCCGTCCAGCGCCGCCAGTCGACCCGCTCGCGCAGCATGACGCGGGCGAGAATTGTTTCGGGAATCAGCGTGGCGGCCGAGACCGGCACCGCGAAACTGACCGGCGCGATCGCAACCAGCTTCATGAAAGAGAAGAAGGCGACCGCCATGGCGCAGAACGAGCCGATGATCCACTTGTTTCGGGCGATAGCGCCCACCGCGCGGCCCAGCGCGCCGGGACGAAAATCGCGAATCTCGCCATGCTGCCGCATGCCGGCCGCGCGAAAGACCTCGCCGATGGTCTGCGATACCACCTGAATCGCAACCAGAAGCCAGATCACCGCGGCGATTCCTTCACCGTGGACGCCGGCGACGCCAGCCCGACCAGCGTGACGCCAGCGGTAACGAGCAGAATGCCAGCCCAACGCTTCAGCGATACGGTTTCGTTCAGGAACAGCCTGCCCGCCAGCGCAGTCAGCACATAGGCAATCGAGGTTACCGGCAGAACGTAGCTCAGGTCCGCCCAGCTGAGCAGCGCCATATGGCTTGCCGTCCAGCCAATGAGAAGAGCCACCCCCGCGGCCACCCAGGGATGGAACAACGCGCGGACGAGGGAAAGCGGCGAATTGCCGGGATCGCCGATCTGCTGCATGCCCTTCGTCAACGCCGCGTTCCCGGCGACGTTTGTCAGGACGACGATCACAGCGAACAATCTGGTTTTTGCTTTGAGCGCCTCGTTATCACGAGGAGTGTGAAATTGTATGGCGCTAGTCGCCGGCATTCGCGGAAACCGTTGTGGTGTGCTGCCGCTGGTCCGCAATGAACTTTTTGCGGCGCGCCCGCAGCGCCATGTATTCGCGCGCTTCCTTGGTCAGCCGTTTGCGTTCATGGGAGTCGAACAGCGCTTTCCGAACCACGCGCCAGATCACGCGCGGGCGGAAATAATACTCGCCATAGAAGCGCTCCACCCAGTCCATCAGTTCGGCCTCGTCAAGGCCGGGATAGATCACCTTCGGAAGCTGGTGGCCGCGATCGTCCACGATGTTGCCGATCGAGATCAGATCGTTCTTGCGCGCGTACTCGTAGAACTCGGTGCCGGGATAGGGATGCGCAATCGAAACCTGGATGGTTTCGTTGTCGAGGCGTTTGGCGAAATCGATGGTCTTGCGGATGCTGTCGCGGGTTTCGCCGGGCAGCCCCACGATAAAGTCGCCGTGCACCAGCAGGCCAAGTTTCTTGCAGTTGGCCGTGAAGCGCTCGGCCATATCCACCGTGGCGCCTTTTTTGATGTTCTTGAGGATCTGCGGATCGCCCGATTCGTAGCCCACGATCAGGAGGCGGCATCCG
>DAIDJK010000034.1 GCA_027450225.1 Bryobacterales bacterium
TAGATATCGCTGAGAGAGTTCGCGGCGGCGATGGCGCCGAAGGTGAAGGGATCGTCAACGATGGGAGTAAAGAAGTCGACCGTCTGGACGAGCGCGAGGTCGTTCGACAGACGATACACTCCGGCGTCGTCGTTCGTTTCGAAGCCGACCAGTACGTCAGGATGCATTTCGCGCGGGAGCCCTCGCAAGACCTTGTCCAACAACTTTGGACTCAGCTTGGACGCTCAACCGGCGGCTTTGACGTGCGCCGTGAGTTTGTGCGGCGCGCGCGGCTGGTCAGACATGAAACTTCATGATAAGGGCGAGGCGCTCAGCGCGTCCCAGGTCAGGCTTTCGGCGCGCCGAGCATGCGGCTGGAACGGCCTTCGAGATCGATCTTCGCGGCGAGGAAGGCGAGCAGGTCTTTGAGCGAGACCACCGCCAGAAGCTTGCCGTGATCGGCCACCATCAGCCGGCTCGAATTCGTGGTTTGCATTTTCGAGAGAGCGTCGAGCGCGTCGGCATCGGGAGCAATCGTGTTCTCGGCGGAACAGGGCTCGGCGACTTCGGCGACGGTATGGCTTGTCCATTCGTCCGGCGGGACCTCCTTCACCCTGCGCGCGGTGACGCAGCCGGTGAGTTCGCTGCGCTCGTTCACCACGGGAAAGAACTTGAAGTGATAGCGGTAGAAGTAGTTTTCGACGAAGTCGCGGATGGAGGTTCCGCGCGGGACGCTGATGGGTTCCGAGTTCATGAAGCGGCTGATGGGCTCGCCTTTGAGGGCGCGGCGCATCACCACCTGCGTGTAAGACGCGGCAGCGGCCTGGCGAAGGAACATGGCGATGACGAAATACCAGATGCCGCCGATCAGGTTGCCCATGAAGAAGGTATAGATGGCATAGGCCATCAGCAGCGTGGAAAGACCGGTTCCTATGGCGGAGGCGATGCGGGTGGCGCGCGTGAGGTTCTGCGTGAAATGCCAGATGATGGAGCGCAGCACGCGGCCGCCATCGAGCGGGAACGCCGGGACGAGGTTGAAACCCGCGAGCACCCAGTTGATCCACGAAAGATAAGTGACGATGCCCACCGCCGCCAGGGGCCATGCCGCGCCGCGGCCGATGTCTTTCAGGAAAAAGAAGAGGAAGCCGATGAGGATGCTCGCGATGGGTCCGGCGATCGCCATCAGGAATTCAACCTTCGGCGTCTGGGGCTCGCCGCTCATTTCGGCGACGCCGCCAAAGACGAACAGGGTGATGCCTTTCATCGGCAGGTTGTAGTGGCGCGCGACGAGCGAGTGAAAAGTCTCATGCACCACGATGGAGAGAAACAGGCCAATTGCTCCCGCGACGCCCATCCACCAGTAGAGGCTGGCGGCCAGGTGGGGATAATCGTGCGGAAACAGACCGGTGGCCAGCGTCCACGTGATGAGAGCGGCGAGAATCAGCCAGCTTGCATCGACGCGGATATCAAATCCGAACAGCCGGAACAACGTGACACTGTGGCCAAACATGCTTTCATGCAGCGCACGCGGGGCGCCACGCTTAAGAATAGTATTTAGGAACCCCGGTGTCGGGCGGGTTTGCGGGAGCGCGTCAGGTTGAGCGCCGTGTTGACGAGCGCCACATGCGAAAACGCCTGGGGGAAGTTGCCCAGCAGGCGCTTACCGTCGGGATCGTACTCTTCAGAGAGCAGGCCCACGTCGTTGCGGAGAATCAGAAGTTTCTCGAAGAGCTTGCGAGCGTCGTCATAGCGGCCCTGGAGCACATAGTTGTCGGCCAGCCAGAAGCTGCAGGCGAGGAAGACGCCTTCGCGTCCCTCGAGACCGTCGACGGAACTCCCGGGGTCGTATCGCTCGACGAAACCGCCGCGCATGAGGTTCTTTTCGATGGCCGCGACGGTGCCGAGGACGCGCGGATCGTCGGCCGGCAGGAAGCCCATGACGGGAATGAGCAGCAGGCTGGCATCGAGATGCCGGCTTCCATAGAACTGGACGAAGGAGTTCAGGTGGCGGTTGAACCCTTTCTCCTCGATCTCCTGGCGGACCTGTTCACGCATGGCGCGGAATTTGCCTGCTGGTCCGGGGGCGCCGAAGTCTTCGATGGTTCTGACGATGCGATCGAAGGCGACCCAGGCCATCAGCTTTGAGTAAGTAAAGTTCTTCGGACCGCCGCGCACCTCCCAGATGCCTTCATCGGGCTTATGCCAGATGGTTTCGAGATGCTCGGCCAGCGCCGTCTCGAGATCCCAGACGGAATTCGATGTGGCGAGGCCGGTGCGGCGGGCCTGATAGAGAGAATCGAGCACCTCGCCATAGACATCGAGCTGGAGCTGATTCGAGGCGCCGTTGCCGACGCGCACGGGTTTCGAGTTCATGTAGCCGGCGAGATGCGGAAGTTCATATTCGTCGAGGCGGCGTTCGCCCGCCGAGCCGTACATGATCTGCATCTTGTCCGGTGAGCCCGCGACGGCGCGCATCAGCCACTCGCGCCACGCCTTGGCTTCTTCCCGATAACCCGATTCCATCAGCGCGTAGAGAGTGAAGGTGGAATCGCGGAGCCAGCAATAACGGTAGTCCCAGTTGCGCGCGCCGCCAATGGCTTCGGGAAGAGACGTGGTGGGCGCGGCGACGATGCCGCCGGTGTCGCGATCTTCGAGCGCACGCAGGGTGATGAGCGAGCGCAGGACGGCCTCGGCGTACTCGCCGGTGACGTTGCAGCGCGCCGACCAGCGTTTCCATTCCTGCTCGACAGCCCCGAACGCGGCGCAGACGTCCGGCGATTCGGGGACGGGGTGAAAGGAACGAGCCCAGGTGAGCGAAAAGTGGACTTCTTCGCCCTTGCGGACCTGGAAATCAGAGACGGTTTTCAGGTCTTCACCGTGCACCGCGACCGGAGTCTGGAGGATGAGCTGATGCGGGCCGGCGACAGCGCGCGTGCGGCCGTCGGGCAGGCGCGTGACCCAGGGGACGAGTTCACCGTAGGCGAATCGGATGGCGAGTTCCATCCGCAGGGGAACGGTTCCGCGTTTGCCGCGAACGGAGCGCAGCAGGTCGCCGGGGCCGTCGCGGTGCTGCATGCAGTCGGTGAGGACGACGGCGCCATCGGCGGTTTCGAATTCGGTTTCGAGGATGAGGGTGCCTTCGCGATAACGGCGATTGACGCGTTTGATGTCGCCTTTGGGCGCGATGAGCCAGCGGCCGTTTTCGGGCGTGCCGACGAGCGCCGCGAAGCTGGCTTCGGAGTCGAAGCGGGGGAAACAGAGCCAGTCTACGGAACCGTTGTTGCCGACGAGAGCGGCGGTGGCGCGGTTGCCGATGAGGGCGTAATCTTCAATTCGAAGCGGCAACGGGGGAACTCCGGTGGAGGAGATTGTGCGCCGCTTCCCTGACTTCGGGGGCGCTGAGAAGAGCGGCGGCGAAGGTGGCGCCGGCGCTGAGAAGGCACCACAGACAGAAGGCGCGGTAGCGGGTCCACTGGTCGGCCGTGAGCTTGCCGGCGAGCGCGGCGTCCGCCAGGAGTTTTGCCCCCATCACGACGGGAATCCAGGGAGCGGTGTCGGCCCGGTCGGGATCGCTTGCGCCAGCGAGGCACGCGGTTCCGGCGTAGCTGAGAGCGCCGAGCAGGGCGTCCGGGGTGTGCAGGATTTCGTAAGCCTGCGCCGAGCCGTTCACCTTCTTTGCGTCGAAATCGCGCCAGGGCGGTTCGGGAATGTCGCGAAGAATGCCCATTTGAAAAAGACCGATCCCGCCCATGATGGCGCCGGAGAAGATGGAAAGCGCGGTGATCCAGCGGCGATTGCGCATGCGGGGCGAGCGGGCGTAGCGGAGAGCGCGCCCGAGTTCGGCGGGCCCGAGACGGCCGAGAAGATCAGGCATGCGAGTTCCTCTTTGCGAGCGCGAATGCGAGGGCAGCGACGCCCGCGCCCGCAGCCGTCACCACGCCGCGATGCAGATTTGCCCAGTTCTGGAGGCTGAAGGTCTTCGCGCGATCCGTGAAGATGCCGCGCGCGCCGTAGGGGCCGGGCACGCTATCAAAGAGATTGTCCGGGCGGTCCGGCGATACTGGTTCGCTGGTTTGCTGCGAGGCATAGCCGGTGCGGCCGAGATATCGGTCGGCGTAGCCGGGAACGACGTCCTGGCCGTAGATCGCTTTCACGGTCGGCTCGCCGACGAAGACTTCCCGGCGGCGATTGTGCGCGGCCCAGTAAATGGCGCGCGCGGGCACTTCGGGATCGAAGATGGGCGGCACGGGCTGCGGATGGCGCGGCAGGCGGGTGCGGCACCAGCTGAACTGCGGCGTGTTGACGGCGGGCAGATGGACCACCGTGAGATTCACGTTGCTCTTGTCGTGAATGATTTCGCAGCGGAGCGAATCGGTGAAGCCGACCATGGCGTGCTTGGCGCCGCAGTAAGGCGATTGCAGCGGGATGGACCGGTAGGCAAGGGCAGAGCCCGTCTGCACGATGGTTCCCCGATTGCGCGGCTTCATGCGCCGGTAAGCCGCCATGGTGCCCCAGACGAATCCGAGATAAGTGACTTCGGTGGCGCGTTTGAATTCTTCAGGTTTGATTTCGAGGAACGGCGCGAAGATGGTGACCATGGCGACGTTGACCCAGACATCGATGGGGCCGAGTTCATTTTCGACGCGATCGGCGGCCCGTTCGACCTGATCGGGGTCCGCCATGTCGCAGGGCAGCGAGATGGCGCGGCCGCCTTTCGATTCGACGTATTCCTTTGCCGCGTCGAGCCGTTCTTTGTTGCGCGCGATGAGGCCGATGTGCGCGCCGTTGCCGGCAAATTCGTCCACAACGGCGCGCCCGACGCCCGCGCCCGCTCCGGTGATGACCACCACTTCGCCTTTTCTGGCCTGCATGTATTTTGCTCCGGCGAACAAATGTGCAGATGAGGGGCCAGTACGCGCGGCGCCGGCGTTTATGGTGTTGCTGCGCTTACAGCCGGATGCAGATTTTGCCGAAGTGTGAGCCGGATTCCATGTAGCGGAGCGCGTCGGCGGTTTGCTCGAATTCGAAGACCCGATCGATGACGGGATGGAGCTTTGCGGCGGCGATGGCGCGGTTCATGTCTTCGAACATGGCGCGGGAGCCGACATAGATGCCCTGGACGCGAACGGACTTGATCAGGATCATGCGCGGATCGGCGCCGCCTTCGCCCGAGAGTACGCCGATCATGGCGATGTGACCGGCGCGGCGAACCGCTTTCAGGGAAATGGGGAGCGTTCCGGCGCCGCCGACCTCCACGATGTGATCGACGCCGGCGCCGCCGGTGAACTCGCGCGCGGGCTTGTCCCAGTCCGGCGTGGTTTTGTAATTCACCAGAGCTTCGGCGCCCATTTGTTTCAGACGATCGAGCTTCTCAGGGCGCGAAGAGGTGGCGATGACGCGCGCACCGGTAAGTCTGGCGAACTGGAGCGCGAAAACGGAGACGCCGCCCGTGCCGAGGGTGAGTACAGTATCGCCGGGCTTGAGGCGTCCGGAAACGAACAGGGCATTCCAGGCGGTGACGCCGGCGCAGGGCAGGGTGGCGGCTTCTTCGAAGGAAAGATGGGCGGGGAATTTCACGAGGCCATCGGCGTTCAGGCAGACTTTTTCGGAGAGCATGCCGTCGATTGCGCCGCCCAGGGCGGAGTTGGC
>DAIDJK010000035.1 GCA_027450225.1 Bryobacterales bacterium
TGCGCACTTTCGGCTTCAACGACTACAAAGCGGAGATTTCCACCTGGGATGGCGGCGCGAGCGGCAAATACGACGGCGAGGCTTCCAAATGGGAACTCGCCGAAGGCGCGCTGCGCAAAACCTGTGACCGCCTCGCCATCAAAGCAACCGTGATTCCCGACGAAGCCGCCTTCTACGGTCCGAAGATCGACGTGAAACTGGTCGACGCCATCGGCCGCCTCTGGCAGCTTTCCACCGTCCAGTTCGATTTCACTTTGCCCCGCCGCTTCGAACTCGAATACATCGCCGAGGACGGAAAGAAGCACCAGCCGCTGATGGTTCATCGCGCGCTGTTCGGTTCGGTCGAACGCTTCTTCGGCATCCTCGTGGAACACTACGCCGGCGCTTTCCCCACGTGGCTCGCTCCGGTGCAGGCCTCGGTCCTGCCGATCACGGACAAGCAAACGGCTTATGCCCACGAAGTCGCGGCAAAGCTGAAAGCCGCGGGCGTTCGCGTCACGGTGGACGATCGCAATGAAAAGGTGAACGCAAAAATCCGCGAGGCGCAGCTGCAGAAAGTGCCTTACATGCTGGTCGTCGGCGGACGCGAAGCCGAAGCCGGTCTGGTCGCCGTCCGCCATCGGAAAAAAGGCGATCTCGGAACCAGCGACACCGGCGAATTCGTCGCGAAGATCTCAGCCGAGATCGCGAGCAAGTCGCTGGATTAACTCGATCGCCGGTCGGGCGCGACACTGCCAGGTAAACAACCAGCGTGGTCCGGTGCAGCTGAATCGGCGGTTAGGTTTGTTGCTTGAACACATCTCCCAGCGCGGCGCGCAGGTCCGGAAAAACGAATTGAAACGGCATCTCGCCTAATCGTTTTGATACCAGGTACCTTCCATAAATCGCGAGTTCCGGATCTGTATTGAGGAGCGGCGCGGCGAGCCTCACCATCCAGCCGAAAGCTGGCAGACCGATTGGCATCTTCATCGCCCTTCGCATCTCTCGCATGAACGTGCGCTGGGAAACCGGATTCGGGGTGGTTGCGATGTAGGCGCCTTCCATGAATGCGTCGTGCAGCGCTCGCTCAAACAGACGATTCATGTCGATCTCGTGAATCCAGCTGATGCCTTGCTCGCCCGTTCCGATCGACCCGCCCAGGCCGAAGCGGACCAGCGGCCGCAGGCGCCGCAGCGCACCGCAGCCGGAGCCGGTATCACGGCCGATCACGAAACTGGTCCGCAAAATCACTTTCCGCTGGGCGGGCAGCGCGCTCGTTTGGAATGCCTCCTCCCAGGCCCGACCCACGAATGGCGCAAATCCGCTGCCGAAGGACGAGTCCTCGTCACAGACGAGTTTGGGCGGATCGCCATAAATATGCGCGGTGCTCATCTGGACCCAAACCGGTGGGGGAGAGTCTATCGAGCGAACGGCAAGTCCCAGCGCGCGCGTTGCTTCAACTCGAGAACGCGGGATTTCATCCCGGTGTTCTGGAGTCTTGATGCAATCGACGCTGCGGCCGGCCAGATTGATCAGGCCACTCGCGCCATCAAGCTCGCGTTTCCATTCGCCCACAGTGCGGGCATCCCACGTGAGGTGATTCCATGGTCCGGCCACGCTGGGCGCATTCCGCGACAGGATGGTGACGCGTGCTCCGCGGCTGGACAGGTGTTTCGCGAGCGAGGCGCCCAGAAACCCGGAGCCGCCGGCGATCACAAACCGGCCAGACGCGGCGGCGTTATTCAACACACGAGTTTAGCTTGATCGAGCTTCTGCGCGGCGCGCCCGCCGGCCCGGTCCAGCTTATGGCCACCACATGCCGGCGCTCCACGGCCACTACTCCGGAAAATACATCTTCCGCGCCCGTATCGCCGCATTCGGATATCTCGCCCGCGCCGTTTCGGTAAGTTCCACGCGAATCTTCCGCGGCCCCCGGGCATTCGCTCCCGCTGGCCGGAAGTGAATCGTATACCGCGCCCGGATGCGCTCGATCATCTCCGCCACCAGTTCTCCCGGACGACTGCCCTCTGCGATCTCCCCACCCGTCTTCGGCGCAAACCGCAGCACGCCCGGATGCGTCAGATGCGGCATCGCCACAGGCCCTCGAATCAGCACCGCGTCAAGCACTGCATCCGCGTCGAACAGCGCCTTCTCGACGTCTTCATCCGGCACCGTCGTCAGCTGCTCGTTATCCGTAACGATCAGAATGCCGCGCTTCCGCACTCCGCCCTCCCGGGCCATGTAATTCGCCGCCCCGCGCAGCGCCGTGCTGATGTCCGTGTCATCCCCCACGCGAACCATAAACGTCCGCAGGATGCCGCGGGTCACCGCGTCGAAGTTGCCGGTGAGTTCCTGCGTCACCTCATACTGCGCGCCGAACGCCATCACGCCGGCTCGATCGCCGTCATGCAGCGTCTTCAGCGCGATATCCGCCTGCACCGCCACCCTCGGCAGAACCTCCCGCATACTGCCGCTCACATCGAGCAGCAGCAGCAAATCGAGCGGCCCCGAATCGTTCGAGAACGCCGCAATCGGCCGTTCTTCGCCGTTGTCGAACACCGTGAAGTCGCCCGCGGAGAGGCCGCTGACCGGCGCCCGGGTCACGCGGTCATAGACATAGGTCTCCACGTTCACCAGCCGCGCATTCGCTTGAAAATCGGGCGCCTCCGCGCCCCGGCCCACTGCCGCCAGAATCACTGCCAGCACTGCACATCGAGCCCGCATTGTGGGCGATTATAGGTGAATTCGCGCTCCGCATCATCTCCCTAAACACGCCCCAGAACGTGCAGGATCGGCAGCGGACCTCTTGCTTTTCCCCTTTTCTTCGCCTATGCTTTTCTTGAATGGCACTGACTCCGCGGCAGAAGCAGGTTCTCGATTTCATCGCGGCTTATCAGGTCGAAAACGGATACAGCCCGAGTTATGAGGAGATCGCGCGCGCGCTGGACCTTGCGTCCATCGCCACGGTCCATAAACACATCTCCGCGCTGCAGAAGAAAAATTATCTAAGCCGCGGTCACAACCAGAGCCGCTCGGTGGATGTCGCGCCGCGCTACCTGCAGGAGCAGCGCCGCAATCGCGTGCAGGCTTCGCTCGAGGTGCCGCTCGTCGGAACCATCGCGGCGGGACGTCCCGTCGAAACGTTCGACGAAAAGGCAAGCGTCAGCTTCGCCGATTTCGTCGGCCACAAAGATACGTATGCCTTACGCGTGCGCGGCGATTCGATGATCGAGGATCATATCTGCGAAGGCGACATGATCCTTGTCGAAAATACGAACGAAGCGCGCGACGGCGATATTGTTGTCGCCCTCGTCGGCGGATCGGAAACCACTCTGAAGCGCTTCTACCACGAACCGGGCAACGTGATCCGGTTGCAGCCCGCCAACTCCACCATGAGCCCTATCCGCGTTCCCGCGGGCGAGGTATCGGTGCAGGGCAGGCTGCTGGCCGTGCTTCGTAAGTATCAGTAGCTTGTATTCGTAACGCTCAGAGCGAGCGCTGCTGGCGGTACTCGTTTTCCGCGCGTACCCAGTCTTCCAGAGGATCGCCGGCCGCGTAACCGCGCGCTTCCCAGTAGCCGTAGGCGATGCGCGCAATCTCTTCGCGAGCGTCTGCCGCCGCGGACTGATTCACTCCATCCACCACAACCACTACCGGTTCCACGATAACTACGGGTTCCGCCACAACCACGCTTTCGATAACCGCGGTTTCCGTCCTCGAATCCACTGCGGGAGCCATTTCCATTGCAGCGCTCAGAACTTCCTGCGTCGCCGCTTTGCTGTGTTTTGCTGAGTTGACTCGGGTGCTCTTCGGTTTTGCTGCACGCGCGGGAGCGGCGGCAGCGGAGGAATCGTTGACGATTGCTTGCTTGCGGGGCATGATTGAAACTGAAATTACAATTATAATCTGCCGATGTTACAATCCGGCGAAGATTTGTTTTATTTAACCCATCAGAATCAGCGTGCTTCACACGCTCAAACCACTGCGTGATCAGCTCTCCTGTTTCCTGCGGATTTTCGATTCTCCCATTCCATGCCCCGCCTCGCCATCCCTTAAAAGCTGTATATTGAGTACGGTTGCGCTTCCTCCTGATTTTCTGCGCGCTCGTATCGGTCGCGGCGGAAGTGCGCCCTTCCTCTCCCCTCGCCGTTGAAACTGAAGTCGATGGCATCGTTCACCCCATCAGCGCTGAAATCGTCAACGACGCCATCGCGCAGGCCGCCCGCGAACACGCCGCCGTCGTCATCATTCGTCTCAGCACTCCCGGCGGTCTGCTCGACGCCACGCGCGAAATCGTAGAAGATGTGTTCCGCTCGCCTGTGCCTGTCGTCATGTGGGTCGGCCCCTCCGGCGCCCGCGCCGCTTCCGCCGGATTCTTTCTGCTCGAATCCGGAGACGTCGCCGCCATGGCGCCCGGCACCAATACCGGCGCATCGCATCCCGTCACGCTTACCGGCGGCGACATGGACGCCACCATGAAACAGAAAGTGGAAAACGACGCCGCCGCGCTCATGCGCACCATCGCCGCTCATCGCAACCGCAACGTCGAGGCCGCTGAAAAGACCGTGCGCCAGAGCGTCTCCTACACGGATACTGAAGCTCTCGACTCGCACCTGATCGATCTCATCGCGCCGAACGAAAACGCGTTGCTCGCGACTCTCAACGGCCGCGAGATCACCCGCTTCGATGGCCGGAAAGAATCGCTTCATCTCTCCGGCGTCTCCATCGAGCACTATCAGCCGTCGCTCCGGCAGCGCATCCTCTCCGCCATCGCCGATCCCAACATCGCCCTCATCCTGCTCGTCCTCGGCGCTCTCGGCGTCTATGCCGAATTTTCATCGCCCGGTCTGGTCGCGCCCGGCGTCATCGGCGCGATCCTCATCCTTCTCGGATTGACGGCGCTTTCCATGTTTCCCATCCGCTGGCTCGGCGCGGCGCTCATCCTGCTCGCCTTCGCCTTCTTCGTCCTCGAAGCGAAGTTCACCACCCATGGCATCCTCACCATCGGCGGCGCCACCGCCATGCTCTTCGGCGCCCTGATGCTGATCAATACGAATTCCCCGGCCCTCAGCATTCATCTTGCGTACGCCCTTGGCGTCACCATCCCGTTCGCCCTCATCACCAGCTTTCTCCTGTCCATCGCCGTACGCGCGCGCCGCAACAAGTCGATCACCGGCGTTGAAGGCATGATTGGCGCGCGGGGCATCGCCATTGGCGGCCTCGACCTTGCCGGCACAGTGTTCGTTCGGGGAGAATACTGGAACGCGCTGGCCGCCTCTCCTGTGCTGCCGGCGGCCCGGGTGCGCGTCACCGCCGTAGACGGCCTCACGCTGAAAGTTCAATCGGACGATAACGAAGCGGGCGGCGGCGAGCCCGCTCCGCGTTTGACAGATCGAGAGCCAAAGTGATCGGCATACCGTTCCTCCTCATCGCGTTAATCATCGCGTTCTATCTCATTTCTTCCATCAAAATCCTCGCCGAATATGAGCGCGGCGTCATCTTCCGCCTCGGCCGCCTGCTTCCCAAAGCGAAAGGCCCCGGCGTTATCCTCGTGTTCGCTCCCATCGACCGCATTGTCCGCGTCTCGCTCCGCATCGATACCATCGAAGTTCCTCCCCAGGACGTCGTCACGCGCGACAACGTCAGCGTCAAGGTAAACGCGGTCATCTATTTCCGCGTCATCGAACCGCGCCTCGCCGTCGTCCAGGTGTCGAACTTTCTCTACGCCACCTCGCAGCTCGCGCAAACCACTCTGCGCAGCGTGCTCGGCGAAGTGGAACTCGATGAACTCCTCAGCAAGCGCGAAGACCTGAATATTCGTCTGCAGTTTCTCCTCGACCAGCACACGTCGCCCTGGGGCATCAAAGTCACCCTCGTCGAAGTCAAGCAGGTCGATCTTGCCGAGCAGATGATTCGAGCTCTCGCCCGCCAGGCCGAGGCCGAACGTGAGCGACGCGCGAAAATCATACATGCGGAAGGCGAATACACAGCCGCTGAAAAACTCGCCATGGCCGCTGAAATCATCCAGCGCCAGCCCGCCGCCATCCAGTTGCGCTATCTGCAGACTCTGCTGGACATCGGCGCGGAGAAAAATACGACAATCGTGTTCCCGCTGCCCATCGACATCATGCGCTCCTTCGGCGCCGCGCTCGATCGCTTCGGGTATGCCGACCGCCCTCGGGAGCAGGAACCCGGAAAATGACCCACAATGGATCAGGTAAATGACGGAAGCACAGGACGAAAAAGAACTCATCCTTGGTAACAAGCAGCTCATCAGTCTTTTCTTCGTGGTGGTAGCCCTTTGCGGAGTCTGCTTCGCAATGGGATATATCATCGGGCATAACGCTTCGAAACCGGGCGCCGCCCCGGACACAGCGCAGGCTCAGCAGCAGCCCGTTCCCGCCGCCCACGCTCAGGATTCTGAAACGCCCCGCGACGCCTCGCCCGTTCCCGGCGAGTCCGCATCTCCCGTCGCCGATTCGTCGCAGTCCGCCCAGCCCGCGCCTGCGCCCGATTCCCCGAGTCCCGTCGCCACGCAGCCCGGCAGGGACGTGCCTGCGCCCCAGCCCGCGGCCGAAACTGCTCCGCCGCCTGCCGCAGTTTCGGAGCCTCAGCCCGGCGGCGGGTCTTATCTCCAGGTCAGCGCCGTCTCCAAACCCGATGCGGAGAATCTCGTTCGCACCCTCCGCGAGCAGAGCCTTCCCGCTCTCATGGCCGAAAGCCCGAAAAAAGGTCTTTACCGCGTGCTCGTCGGTCCTTATCGCCAGACCTCCGAACTCGCGGACGCCAAATCGAAACTCAAAACGCTCGGCTTCGATAACGCCTTCGTTCAGAAATGATGTGTTCGGAAACGAAACGCCGGTGGTATTGCCGCTTCAATACTGGTAATATCCGCCCTAAGTGAATTCTTTATTTCGTGCGGGCGTAATTGCGCTTCTCGCCTGTGCCGCAGCTCTTAGCCAGCCCCCGCCGAAGCGCTATGTTCTCCGCGCCGCGCGTCTGCTCGATGTGGCTACGGGCCGCGTCACCTCGCCCGGCGAAATCGTGGTCGAAGGCGACAAAATCGTCTCCTCCGGATCTCCCGCCGCGCATCCCGGCTCCGCCGAGGTCATCGATCTCGGCGACGCCACTCTTCTCCCTGGCCTCATCGATGCCCACGTTCATCTGTTCCTCCATCCCGGCCAGGAAGATGTGCAAACCATCGAGGAATCCGTTCCCGAGCGGACCATCATGGCCGTCCTCGCCGCCCGTGACGACCTCATGGCCGGCTTCACCGCCGAGCGCGACATGGGCACCGAAGGCGCGGGCGCGGCCGACAGCGCCCTTCGCGACGCCATCGACGCCGGCCGCATCCCCGGTCCGCGCCTTCGCGTCAGCGGCAACGCCATCAGCATCATCGGCGGTCACGAGGACGCCATCGGCTTCAATCCCGCGCAGCGCGTACTCCCCAACGCCACCCTCGTCACCGGCCCGGTCGAACTGATTCGCGCCATCCGCGAGCAATTCAAGCTCGGCGCCGACTTCGTCAAGATGTACGAGACCGGCGCCGACACCTGGACCAGTTCCGGCATCTCCACGCCCTACCAGTTCACCGAAGAGGAACTCGCCGCCGCCGTCACCGAAGCCGCGCGCACGGGCCGGCGCGTCGCCGTGCATGCCCGTGGCGAGCCCGGAACCGGCTACGCCGCCCGCGCCGG
The DNA here is from genome assembly GCA_027450225.1 of Bryobacterales bacterium. Lineage (GTDB taxonomy): Bacteria > Acidobacteriota > Terriglobia > Bryobacterales > Bryobacteraceae > BOG-234. Next base: position 7,677 of record DAIDJK010000035.1, read on the forward strand.
CGTCGCCTCCATCGATCACGCCGACCAGCTCAGCGGCGACACCATGCGCATCATGCAGCAGAAGGGCATCTTCGCAGTCCCCACCTTCACCATCTCGGAATACTTCGCCAGCCACGCGCCTTCGCAGAAGGAGGCCGCTCTCGAGCGCCTCGGCATCGAGTACCACGCGCGCGAATTCCGCAAACAGATCGCCGCCGGCGTCCAGTTCGTCATGGGGTCGGACGTGGGCCCGTTCCCTCACGGAACCCAGGCGCGCGAATTCGAGCTGATGGTCAAATACGGCCTGAGCCCGCTCGCCTCCATTCAGGCCGGCACCCGCAACGCCGCGAAACTGCTCGGCTGGGACGACCGGATCGGCTCGCTCCAGCCGGGGTATCTCGCCGACATCGTCGCCGTCCCGGGCGACCCCCTCCGGGATATCACCACCCTCGAACGGGTCCGTTTCGTCATGAAAAACGGCGTGATTTATCGGCGATAGAGATATCTCTTTCTTCAGCCCGGGAGATACAGACCGGATACCCTTCTCCGTAGTAGACTCGGGCCAGCGTGAAAAGTCTATTACGTGCGATGGTCCTGATCGCCGCAATCGCGGGATTCGGCCTCGCAGCTCCGCCGGCCCATCCGCGCGCCGCCGCCAAACCGGCCCGCGCGCTGCCTGACGCCGCAATCGAACGGAATATCCGCGCAAAATTCGCGAAATCGAAAATCAATTCCGAGCATTTCACCGTTTCCGTCAAGGATGGCGTCGCCACCATCGACGGAAAAACGGACGTGATTCAGCACAAGGGAGTGGCCACTCGTCTGGCGAAGACCGGAGGCGCGTCCGGCGTCACCAACCGCATCCAGATCTCCCCCGAAGCGAAGGCCAAAGCCGCCGCAAAGCTGTCGAAGTACCGGAATCAGGGCCAGCTCGCCAGGGCCACCGTCGTCCCGGCGAAAAAATAAGCAGGCAAGCTGTCACGGCGAACGCCGCGGAACCGGTTTGCCTCGCCGGCTCAGTGCCGGAAATGCCGCACGCCGGTAAACACCATCGCCAGATCCAGCCGGTCCGCCGCCGCGATCACATCCCCGTCCTTCACCGACCCGCCAGGCTGGATAAACGCCGTCGCGCCATGTTCCGCGCCGCGCTCGAGCCCATCCGGAAACGGGAAGAACGCATCCGACGCGATCACGCTCCCCGCCAGCGGCAGATGCGCCTTCATCGCCCCGATGTTCACCGAATCCACCCGGCTCATCTGTCCCGCGCCCACCGCCACCGTCTGGCCCGGCCGCGCGTACACGATCGCGTTCGATTTCACGTGTTTCACTACCTTCCAGCCGAATTCGAGCGCCGTCCATTCCTCCGCCGTCGGCGCGCGCCGCGTCACCACCGTGCACTTCGTACGGTCGAACGTCGCCCGATCCACCGTCTGCGCCAGATACCCGCCCGAAATGCTCTTCACCACCAGCGCATCCTCCGCCGCCGCCACCCGCACCAGCCGCAGATTCTTCTTCGCCCTCAGCACCGCCAGCGCAGCTTCTGAATACGCCGGAGCCGCGATCGCCTCCACAAACAGCTTCGCCATCTCCGCCGCCGTCTCTTCATCCACTTCGCGGTTCAGCCCGATCACGCCGCCGAACGCCGAAACCGGATCGCACGCCAGCGCCTTCCGGTACGCCTCCGCCAGCGACTCCTGCTCCGCGCATCCCGCCGGATTTGTGTGCTTGATGATCGCCGCCGCCGGACCCGCGAACTCGCACACCAGCTGCCAGCACGCGTCCAGATCCACCAGGTTGTTGTACGAGAGTTCCTTGCCGTGCAGTTGCTCCGCGCCCGCAATGCCCGCCGCTCCCGCCGCATAAAGCGCCGCCTGCTGGTGCGGATTCTCGCCATACCGCAGGCTCATGCGCCGCGGCGCCCGAATATCGAGTATCGCCGGCAGCGCTTCCTGTTCCGCTGCCCCCACCTTTGCGAGCCGCGCGCTGATCGCCCGGTCGTAATTCGCCGTCGTCTCGAAGGCCGCCTGCGCCAGCCGCCATTTCGTTTCCCTCGAAATCGCGCCCGTCGCCATCAGTTCGCCGAGCACCGCCTCATACTGCCCCGGCGACGTCACCACCGCCACATCCTGCCAGTTCTTCGCCGCCGAACGGATCATCGTCGGCCCGCCGATATCGATGTTCTCGATCAGCTCCTCGAGCCGCGCATCCGCCTTCGCCGCCGCCTTCTCGAACTGATACAGGTTCACCACCACCATGTCGATCGGCTCTATCCCGTGCTCGCCCAGCGCCGCCATGTGTTCGGCATTGCCGCGAATCGCCAGAATCGCCCCGGTGATCTTTGGGTGCATCGTCTTCACCCGCCCGTCGAGCATCTCGGGAAAGCCCGTCACGTCCGTCACGTCGCGCACCGGAACCTTCGTCTCACGCAGCAGCCGCGCCGTGCCGCCGGTCGATATCAGTTCCGCGCCGGACGCCACCAGTCCGCGGGCAAAATCGGTCACGCCAGTCTTGTCGGTAACGCTGATCAGAACGCGCATGGAAGGGAATTAACCAGCTTATCGCTGCGTGCGCCTCCGCCCCGCGCGCCGAGTCCGTCGGAGTATGTGAAGGGCAGTCCGGAACGCGGCGGCGCCACACCGGCACTGAAACTTTCAGCCCACGCGCTATACGGTGTTTACCCTAATGACAAAGCCCACTGCCCGGGCGTCACTATTACATTGAGGTTCCACACGGCAAAGATACTGATCGTCGACGATGCGGATGTCATCGTCAGATTCCTTTCGGTCGCTCTGCCGAGAGCCGGCCACGACTGCGCCTTCGCCCGCTCCGGTCCGGAAGGAATCGAGGCTGGCGGCCGCATGGAGCAAATCGACCTGCTCATCGTCGATCATTCCGTTTTCCCTTCCGGGCGCGCAATTGCCGAGAGCATTCGGCGCAGCCACCCGGATATGCCGGTCCTTCACATCTCCGGTTATCCGTTGCCGCAGATGAACCCCGCCAGCATCACCCCGGGCGCGTCGTTCCTCCAGAAACCGTTCAGCGTCGAGCAACTCACCGAAGCCGTCGCCGCCGCTCTTAACGGTAAACGCGCCGATCACGCTGACTGAACCTCGCTGGCGCAGACGGACTCTGCTTCTTCCAGACGCGAGTCACAACTCTTCGCCGCAGCCGTTTCAATAACTTAACGTGGATGTCCGCGCGGCCCATGGTAAAGAATTCTGCGAATGGCAACCCCCGCTCACACTCTCGCCAAGGCCTCGAACGCGCCGTCGAGCGCCACCGCCTTCGTCCGTCCCGGCGAACAGGCGGAATTCGAAGACTTCACCGCCGGCCATCTCGCCGAGCTTCAGCCTCAGACGCTGCTCGAAGACGCGCTTGCCCAGGAGGTCGTCCACGCCGTCTGGCGGTTGCGCCGCTGCGCCTCGCTCGAATCCAATCCGCCGCTGGACGCCACCCCGGACGAACTCGACCGGCTCCAGACCTCCATCGATCGCGCCCGCGCCTCTGCCCGGACCAGTCTTCACCGTTCGCTCGCCGAACTGCGCCGGCTCCAGTCCGAACGCGTCTACCGCGACATGGCGCTTTCGGAAACCTTCACGCCCGATAATCCCGGCCAGGCGGACCTCCGCCGGCTCGATCCACCGGCGCGCTTCATCAAAAACGTGGAGGCGGCCGATGCTCAGCTCAGGAAAGACGTGATCGAGAAGTACCGGCGGGCTTCCGGCGCCGCCGAAACCGATTCTGCAAAACAGACCCAATCCGGTCCGCCGGCCCCGCTGAACATCGCCCGCAATGCTCCGTGCCCCTGCGGCTCGGGTGAAAAATACAAGCGCTGCTGCGGCAAATCCGCGCCGCCGCTCCTTATTACGCGCGCCGCATGAAGACCACCCGCGCCGCATGAAGCCGCGCGTCAGGTCAATTGGCTCTGTTTTGTAAATCTGATTTGTAAAAAGGCTGAACGCCCTTACTGAACCGCGATCGTCGCCGTCTGCGAAACCACCCCGCCGATCGTGATCACCACGGGCACCGCGTTTCCGGTCTGAATTCCGGCCGGAATCTGCGCGTTCACCTGCAGCAGCCCGGCCACTTCGCCCGGCGCGCCGCCCGCGTAACTCACCGGCGCGGATTTCCCGCCGATCGTCACCGTCACCGGCGCCTGCGGTTGCGGGAACGGAGCCGCCAGCGGAGCCGGTTTCCCGTCCACTCCGTTTGGCGTCGTCGCGCCTTCGCCCGTTCCGTAGAGCGATATGTACGAACCGATGCTCGCCGGGCTCGAAGCGCTGTTCAGCGTCCCGTTCTGGTTCACCGCCGCCGCCTGGCCTGCGCCCGTCGTGTTGGCCGTAAATATCCCCGGCGCCGTACTCTCCACCGGAGCCGCGAACGCCACCGATGTCGAACCGTTATACGTCACCGCCACCTGCGCCGTACCCGCGTTCTGCATCGCATACGGCACAATCGCGCCAATCTGCCCCGCCGAAACGTAGAGCAGCGGCGCCGGCGCGTTGTTGAACGTCACCTGCACGCCCGCGAGCGAGGTCCCGATGTATCCGTTCGATCCCGGCGTGTAGCCCGTCAGCGTGGATGGCCCCAGCCCGGCCCCGTAGATCGCCACAACTTCGCCCGGCGCGATCGGTCCGCTCAAACTGCTCGCCGCATTCGTCACCGCGCCTACTGAGAACGGCACTGGCGTCAGCAGCCGGATCGTCTCATTCTGCGTATCCGCCACATACACGGTTCCGGACGGAGTCGCCGCCACGCCCTGCGGTTGCGCCACCTGCGCCTGGTAAGCCGGCCCGCCGTCGCCCGCGTAATACGGCGTTCCGTTCCCAGCGATCGGAATCACGGTTTTGCCCGGCAGAATCTCGTACACATACGAGCTCACGCCGTCCACATAATAGATGTCGCCCGCCGAATCCATCGCGATATTTTCCGGCGTGATTCCCGAAATGTACGTCGAAATGTTTCCGGACGTGTCCACCTTCCGGATATTCAGATTCCCCACGTCCGCGATATAAAGGTTGCCGGCCGCGTCGAATGCGATCGAATACGGATATCCCAGCGTCGCCTTCGTTGCCGGACCGCCGTCGCCGCTGTCGCCGAACGCTCCGGTTCCCGCCACGGTCGTGATGTTGCCCTTCGTATCCAGCTTCCGCACCGTCGCGCTGCCGTAATCGGCGATATAAAGGTTGCCCGAACTGTCGAACGCGAGCCCCGCCGGAAACCACAGTTCCGCATTCGTCGCCGCCGCGCCATCGCCCGAATAGCCGCGCGTTCCGTTGCCCGCCACCGTGTTGATGTTGCCGCTGGTGTCGATCTTGCGCACGCGGTTGTTCGAGGTGTCCGCGATATACACATTCCCGCTCGAATCCACCGCAATGCCGTGAACGTCGGAAATGTTCGCCATCGTCGCCGTGCTCGTGTCCCCGGCGAAGCCCGGAGTGCCGTTGCCCGCGATCGTATAGATGGTGCCGTTCGGCGCCGTCACCTCGCGGACCACATAGGTGTAGAAATCCGCGATATAGTAATTGCCCTTTGAATCCACGGCCACGCGGAACGGCTTGTCGAGTTCGGCCGAAGTCGCCGGGCCGCCGTCCCCGATATACCCCTGCACCGTGCCGATCCCGGCCACCGTCGAAATCGTGAACTGCTGCGCGGAACCCGCCAGACCGCTCAACAACAGCAGCGTGAAGACCTGGGCGCACAGCCTGCCGCTCCGGCGCGCATTGTGCGCGGTGTAACCTGCTTCCAATCTGTTCATCGAATCGTTTTGCGCGATCTGTTCGAGACGTTCCCGCACGCTGCCGCGTTGCGTCGTGTGGAAACGCGCACGCCGAGGGCCGTTAGCCGTGTGATCCTGCTGCGGGTAATCTGCAATCATAGCAACCGGCCATCTTCGCGCGAATGTGGCAGATTGGTTCCAGACCCGAGCGCACCGGCCGGCGGCGCGTTGTGGGCGGTGGAGAGAAGGAGCTCACAGGCCGCCACTCGGGCGGCCGTTGTG
>DAIDJK010000036.1 GCA_027450225.1 Bryobacterales bacterium
AGAATGCCGACCAGCAGATTGTTGAAATCGTGCGCCACGCCTCCGGCGAGCACGCCGAGGCTTTCCAGCTTCTGGGTCTGGCGCATCTGCGCCTCGATCTTCTTGCGCTCCGTGATATCGAGACTGACGACGACGATCGAGTCCTGCCCGTGCGCGGAGATTTCCGGGCCGGCGGGTTCAGCCAGCACGGCGCCGCCGGCCAGAACCCAGACGCGCGAACCGTCCTTCCGGAGCCATTCCTTTTCATAGGGAGTGGCGCGGCCTCTTTCCTGGATTTCTCGCCGGGCGCGGTCGTCGGCATCGACGTAATCGGGCGGCGTAATTCGATCCACCCGCAGGTCTCCGGAGGCGATTTCGGCGCGCGAGTATCCGGTGAGATTGAGGAAAGCGTCGTTGGCGTCCACGATGCGGCCATCCGGATCGACGAAACAAACGCAGAAGAAGCTGGTTTCGAGCAGGCGGCGAACGCGGAGATCGCTTTGCCGAACCTGTTCGGCGGCTCTGCGTCTCAACTCAGCGAGACGGATGTGGGTATCGACGCGGGCGAGAAGTTCGCGGGCGCTGAAGGGCTTGATGAGATAGTCGTCCGCGCCCGCGGTAAGGCCTTCCACTCTGGCCTCCTCGCCGGCGCGCGCGGAAAGCAGGATCACCGGTACGCCTGCCGTGGCGGGTTCGGAACGAAGGCGCTCGAGCAGCCCGAAACCATCGAGCCCCGGCATCATGACGTCGCTGAGAACCAGATCGGGCGGCTGGCGGAGCGCTGCGTCGAGAGCCCGCTCGCCGCTCGAGAAAGCGGCTACGTCATAGAAGGGCTCAAGAAGGCGGCGGAGATATTCACGCATGTCCGCGTTGTCATCGGCGAGCACGAGGCGGCTGCGCTTTCCGGCCGCGCGGAGCGGCTCGGGCGGAGCGGGAGTATCCGGCAGGATGCCGGGCGCGACGTCATCGCCCGGCAACCAGCGGATGGCCTCTTCGGCATAGGCGCGGGCGCGGGAGAGTGCGGGCGCAGACGGCGCGGCGGCGATACGATCCTGCGGCAGGTGGGCCGTTCCATAAGGAATGCGAACGCGGAACGCGCTGCCGTGGCCGAGTCTGCTTTCGGCTTCAATCGACCCGCCGTGCAGCTTGACCAGTTCCTGCACCAGCGCGAGACCGATGCCGGTGCCTTCGTGAGTGCGGCCGCGGGCGCCCTCCACGCGATGGAAGCGTTCGAAGAGGCGGGGAAGCTCTTGCTGCGGGATGCCCGTTCCGGTGTCGCGCACCACCAGTTCCGCGGCTCCGCCGCGCGGGGCAAGCGAGAGTTGCACTTCGCCATCGAACGTGAATTTGTAGGCGTTCGACAGCAGGTTGAGGACGATCTTTTCCCACATGTCGCGATCGACATAGACGGGAGCAGGCAGCGGCTCGCAATCCACGCGAAAGCGAAGGCCGGCCTTGTCCATGGCGGAGCGGAAGGTGGACGCGAGGTCCTGGGTGAAGGCGCAAAGGTCAGTGGGTTGATACGACGCCTGAACGCGCCCGGCTTCGATGCGGGAGAAATCGAGGAGCGTGTTGACGAGCTTCAGCAGGCGGAGCCCGTTGCGATGCGCGGCTTCGACCAGCGGCCGATTGGCGGGCAGAACGTCGGCGGTATTCTTCGAGAGAATCTCTTCGAGCGTGCCGAGCATGAGCGTGAGAGGCGTGCGGAACTCATGCGAGACGTTGGAAAAGAAGTTCGTTTTGGCGCGATCGAGCTCGGCCAGCGCTTCGGCGCGCTTCCGCTCATCCTCATAAGCCTGCGCATTGCCGATGGCGCCGGCGATCTGTCCGGCCACCAGTTTGACAAAGCCCTCGTAATCGTCGTCGAGAAGCCGGAAGGGATTGAGACCGGCGATGAGAATGCCCGAGCGGCCGGTCTGTCCGGAAGGCGCGATCGGCATGGCGACGGCCTTGCGCGGCGGTCGGTCCCAGGGGCCCCGCGGCAAATTCCAGGATTCATCCAGACCGTCGAGGAGGAGCGGCGCGTTGGTTCGGCTCACCTCTTCGAAGGGCCACGGTGAAGGTTGTCCGGGGAGGATTTCGGGCGGCGCTGCGGGGTGGCCGGCAGGTATTCCCGCCGATCCGGCGAGATGGATGCGCTGGTGATCGGCGTCGAACAGATAGATGAGCGCGAACGGAAGATCGCGGCTGTCGGTTTCAAGACTGCGGGCGCTCAGCCTGCACGCGTCTTCGATGGTTCTCGCATCGGCGGTCCGGGCGGCGAGGTCGCGAAGCAGTGCCATCTGGCGCTCGCCGAGGATACGCTGGGTATCGTCCGTGTTGGCGCAGAAGATGCCGCCGTTGCCGCCATCGTCGTTCGGGACCGGGCTGTAAGAGAACGTGTAATACGTCTCTTCGGGATAGCCGTGACGTTCCATGATGAGCAGCAGCGATTCGTCATAGGTGCCGCTGTTGCCGTACATTGCCGAGCGCGCGCGGGGCTCGATCTGATCCCAGATTTCGCGCCACACGGCCTGGGCCGGCTGTCCGAGAGCCGAGGGATGCTTCCCGCCAAGAATGGAACGATACGCGTCGTTATAGAGATTGATGAACTCGTCGCCCCACCAGACGAACATGGGCTGGCGGGATGTCAGCATGATGCGGACGGCGGTGCGCAGCGCCTGCGGCCACTGTTCCACGGGGCCGAGAGGATTCGTGGCCCAGTCGATACGGCGCATCAGACTGCCGGTTTCTCCGCCGCCGGAAAGGAAATCGAAAGGATTGCCTGGGGGAGTGCTTGCGAGAGATTCGGATATTGTCAATCTGGGATTTTCGAATTGTAGCGCGGTTGCGAAGGAGCACAAGGACGAAATCGCACGCTGCGCGGCCGGTCTCGTGAACGCCGGATTGCTGTTCCCAATACCTTATTCTCTTATCTGAGTGGAAAATCCGGTCTCCAATACTTTATTCGAGCGCGCTCAGCGTTCCATCCCGGGCGGCGTGAATTCGCCGGTACGCGCGTGGCGCGGCGTCGGCGGCACGCCGCGGTTCATTGCGCGCGGGGAAGGGTCGCACATATTCGATGTGGACGGCAACGAGTACATCGACTACATCGGCTCGTGGGGGCCCTTGCTGCTCGGGCACCGGCATCCGGTGATCATCGAGGCGATCGAGAAGGCGCTGACGCGCGGGACGAGCTTCGGCGCGCCGACGGAAGAAGAAATCGAACTGGTGGAGACCATCCGGCGGCTGATGCCATCGATCGAAATGGCGCGGCTGGTGAACTCCGGCACCGAAGCCGGCATGAGCGTGCTCCGGGTAGCGCGCGGCTTCACGGGACGCGATATCACGATCAAATTCGAAGGCTGCTACCACGGGCACGCGGACTCCCTGCTGGTGAAGGCGGGCTCGGGCGTGGCGACGCTCGGGCTGCCGGATTCGCCGGGAGTGCCGAAGGGGTTCAGCGATACGACGATCGCGCTGCCTTTCAATGACGTGGGGGCGGTGGAGCGCGCCTTTGCCGAGCATCCGGAGCAGATTGCGGCGGTGATCGTGGAGCCGGTGTGCGGCAACATGGGGTGCGTTTCGCCCAACGGCGGCTACCTCGAATTCCTGCGGCAGATTACGCTGCGCGAGGGCGCGCTGCTGATCTTCGACGAGGTGATGACGGGATTTCGCGTGGCGCCGGGCGGCGCGCAGCAGCTTTACGATATCCGGCCGGACCTGACGATGCTCGGAAAAGTGATCGGCGGCGGATTACCGATCGCCGCATACGGCGGGCGGCGCGAGATTATGTCGCGCGTGGCGCCGAGCGGGCCGATCTATCAGGCCGGAACGCTTTCGGGTAACCCGCTGGCCGTGAACGCCGGGCTGGCGATGCTGCGGCACATCGAACAGCACCCCGAGATTTACGACGCGATGAATCATGCGACGGCGACGATTGCGGCGTGCGCGCCGGCTGACGTTACGGTGAACCGGGTGGGGTCGATGATGACGTGGTTCTTCACGCCGCAGCCGGTGACCGATTACGCGACGGCAAAGCGCAGCGATACGGCGCGATTCGGCAGATTCTTTCACGCGATGCTCGACCGCGGCGTTTATCTTCCGCCTTCGCAGTTCGAGGCGATGTTCGTTTCGGCGGTGCACAGCCCGGCCGATATTGAAATGACCGTGAAAGCGGCGCGCGAGAGTTTCGCTATTGCCTTAAGCTGAGCCACAGTTGCGGTTTGCGCAGGCGGGGACCGTAAACTCAAGCACTTCGCCGGAAGTGCCGCGCCTCGATTTGCTTTATGATCGTGGTCGAGATGGCAAGGCGAGCGGCGGATTCTGATCACAAATCCGGCAACGGATATGCGGGGCGCGGGCTGTTCGAGTGGCCGGTACTGCGGCAGCTTCGCGACGGCGATCTTTTCGGGCTGGGCGGTTCGGCGGCGTCGCAGCGGACGCGGGAACTGGCCCCGCGAACGAGGTCGGCGGACAGAGTTGTGGGTTCAGTCTGCCCCTATTGCGCGGTGGGCTGCGGGCAACTGGTCTATCTGAAGAACGAACGGATCATCGACATCGAAGGCGACCCGGCATCGCCGATTTCGAACGGCAACCTGTGCCCGAAAGGCGCGGCGACGTTTCAGCTGGTGACGGGCTCGCACCGGGAGAGCCGCGTTCTCTACCGCCGTCCCCACGGCAAGGAATGGGAGCGGATTCCGCTCGAGCAGGCGATGGACATGGTGGCCGAGCGCATGAAGAAGGCGCGCGACGAACACTGGGAAGTCAAGAACGACAAAGGCGAGCCGCTGCGCCGCACAATGTCCATGGCGTCACTCGGCGGGGCGACGCTCGACAACGAAGAAAATTACCTGATCAAGAAACTGTTCACGGCGCTGGGAGTCGTGCAGGTGGAAAATCAGGCCCGTATTTGACACTCCTCCACGGTTCCCAGTTTGGGAACATCGTTTGGAAGAGGCGGAGCAACTTCGTTCCAGCAGGATCTGGCGAACGCGGACTGCATCGTGATCGAAGGCTCGAATATGGCCGAATGCCACCCGGTGGGATTCCGCTGGGTGATGAAGGCGAAAGAGCGCGGCGCCACCATCATTCACGTGGACCCGCGGTTTACACGGACCAGCGCGGTGGCGGATATCCACGTGCCCATACGCGCGGGCAGCGATATCGTCTTCCTCGGCGGCATCATCCGCTACATCGTGGAGAACGAAAGATATTTCAGGGAGTACGTGGTCAACTACACCAATGCTCCGGCGATCATCGCCGATGAGTATTCGGATGCGGAAGACAACGACGGCCTGTTCAGCGGCTGGAAGCAGGACGAAGCGAAATACGACATCCGGACGTGGATGTACAAGGGCGTGGATCCCGAGCCGGCCGGAGGAGCGCGGGAATCGGAAAGCGGAAAGAAGGGGAAGCCGACCCAGCGCAATCCCATTCAGGCCGAACATACCGATCCGACGCTGCAGCATCCGAACTGCGTTTTCCAGATCCTGAAGAAGCATTATTCGCGGTATACGCCGGAGATGGTGGAGCAGGCGTGCGGCATTCCGCAGGAGCTGTTTCTGAAAGTGGCGGAGGCGCTGTGCCGGAACTCGGGGCGCGAGAGAACCAGCGCGTTCTGTTACGCCGTCGGCTGGACGCAGCATACGGTAGGAGTCCAGTACATCCGTACGGCGGCGATCATTCAGCTGCTGCTGGGGAATATGGGGCGTCCGGGCGGCGGCATCATGGCATTGCGCGGACATGCGTCGATACAGGGATCGACCGACATCCCGACGCTTTACAACCTGCTGCCGGGCTACCTGCCCATGCCCAAGGCGGCGCACGACAAGGACCTGAAGACCTACATAGGTCTCAACAAGGCTCCTTCCGGCTGGTGGGGAGAATTCGACAAGTACTTCATCTCTCTTATGAAGGCCTGGTTCGGCGCCGCGGCGACTGAGCAGAACGACTGGTGTTATGACTATCTGCCGACCTTGACCGGCGACCATTCGCACATGAATAGCGTGACTTACATGGCGGATGGGAAAGTCGACGGCTATTTCGTGCTTGGAGAGAACCCGGCGGTAGGTTCGAGCAACACGACGCTGCAGCGAAAGGGATTGCGGCACCTGAAGTGGCTGGTAGTGCGCGATTTTTCGCTGATCGAAACCGCGGAGTTCTGGCGCGACGCGCCGGAGATTCAGCGCGGCGAAGTGAAGACTGAGGATATCGGGACGGAAGTCTTCTTCTTCCCGGCGGCGGCGCATACGGAGAAAGACGGATCGTTCACCAATACGCAACGGCTGCTGCAGTGGCATCACAAGGCCGTCGATCCGCCGGGCGAAGCGCGGAGCGAGCTGGATTTCTTTTTCAAGATAGGACAGCGGCTGAAGAAGCTCTACCAGGCTGAATATGACCAGCCGAGGAACTGGCCGATTCGGGACCTGACCTGGGACTATCCGACAAAGGGCGCTATTGCCGAGCCGGATGCAGAAGCCGTATTGCATGAGATCAACGGCTATACCGTGAAGGACCGCAAGCCGGTGGAAGGATTCACATCCCTCGAAGCCGATGGAAGCACCGCCTGCGGCTGCTGGATCTATTCCGGGGCTTATCGCGACGGGGTGAACATGACGGCGCGGCGCAAGCCTCACTGGGAACAGAACTATGTAGCCAGCGAATGGGCCTGGGCATGGCCTCATAACCGGCGCCTGCTTTATAACCGTGCTTCGGCCGATCCGGAAGGCAAGCCCTGGTCCGAACGGAAGCGGTACGTGTGGTGGGACGAAGAGAAGAAGAAATGGGATGGACTAGACAACCCGGACTTCATCGTGGAACGGCCGCCTTCTTATAAGCCCGGCAAGGAAGCGCGTGGCAAGGATACGATCGCCGGAGACGACCCGTTCGTGATGCAGGCCGATGGCAAGGGCTGGATCTTCGTGCCCGCCGGATTGCAGGACGGGCCACTGCCGACGCATTATGAGCCGGAGGAATCGCTGATCGCCAATCCTTTGTATGGCCAGCAGTGCAATCCGCTGCGCATGGAGTGGTGGCGCAAAGACAACGGCTACCACAGGGCCTACGACGATCCGCGGTTTCCTTATCAGATCACGACTTACCGGCTGACCGAGCATCATACGGCGGGCGGAATGAGCCGGTGGCTGACCTGGCTTTCCGAACTGCAGCCACAGATGTTCTGTGAAGTTTCTCCGGAGCTGGCCGCCGAACGCGGACTGAAGAACGGCGGATGGGCGACTATCCGGACCATCCGGGCGCAGATTGAGGCGCGCGTGCTGGTAACCAATCGGATAAGACCACTGAAGGTACGCGGACGTGTGGTGCATCAGATTGGTTTGCCTTATCACTGGTCGAGCAAGGGTCTGGTGAGAGGCGATGCGGCCAACGATCTGATCGTGTTCGTGGCCGATCCCAACGTCTCGATTCAGGAATCGAAGGCATTCAGCGCGGATATCGTGGCGGGACGGCAGGGAGAGCGGCAGAAAGCGACCAGCGGCGCGATCGTGCCCGAGATCGATCCGATGGCGTGGCAGCGCGATTTGCCGGTAGCTCGTCACAAGCCGGAATCGGCGCACGGATACAAGGCGGAAGAGACGAAGGAGGGGAACGTCTAAGTGGCCGCGCAAAAAGGCTTCTTCACCGATACTACGCTTTGCATTGGCTGCAAGGCCTGCGAAGTGGCCTGCAAACAGTGGAACCAGTTGCCGGATGACGGGTTTCTGTTCACGGCAATGTCCTATGACAACACCGTCCAGCTGGGCGCTTCCACGTGGCGGCACGTGGCGTTTATCGAGCGGCCGGTAGCGCTTTCGACGCAGGACGCGGGCGCTTTCTCCTGGCTGTTCTCATCCGACGTATGCAAGCATTGCGCGCGGGCGGGTTGTCTCGAAAGCTGTCCCACTGGTTCGATTATCCGGACGGAGTATGGCTCGGTTTACGTACAGCCGGATGTCTGCAACGGGTGCGGCTATTGCGTGGTGAACTGCCCGTTCGGCGTGATCGACCGCCGCGAAGATGATGGACGCGCGTGGAAGTGCACTCTTTGCTATGACCGGCTTCGGGAAGACATGACGCCCGCGTGCGCGAAGCATTGCCCCACGGCGTCAATCCAATTCGGCGACCTTGACGAACTGCGGCGGAACGCAAAAGAGCGCGTCGAGGAACTTCACGGCAAAGGACTGAAGGAGGCGTATCTCTATGGCGCCGATGCGGAGAGCCAGCCCGGTACGGGTGGTCTGAACGCCTTTTTTCTCCTGCTGGACAAGCCTGAAGTGTATAACCTTCCGCCGGACCCCGTGGTTCCCACGGAGAAGGGGAAAGCCGCGTGGAGGTCGATGGCGATGGCCGTAGCGGGAGTGGCGGTGGCGGCGGTGGGATCCATGCTGTTTGGGCGGGGGACGCAGGCATGAAGGAAGTGCGGTACCCCAACACCGGCGACCCGATCGTAACCGATGGCCGCGACATCGATACCGGCATCGGCGCGTTGCTGGGGGAAGGCAGCCAGCAGCACGTAAAGCCGTATGACCGGCATACGGTGCAGGATGCCGGGGTGTGGAAACAGCTTCCCGAACCGTCGCAATCCGATCCGACCTACTATGACCGGCCGATGCTGAAGCATCCGGTCTGGAAGCCTTACATCCCCACTTACTATTTCCTGGGAGGGGCATCCGGAGCGGCGCTGGCGCTGGGAGCGGCGGCGCAACTGGAGGGCTCGGAGCGCACGTCGGGGCTGGTGCGCAGCGCGCATTGGGTGGGAATCATCGGATCGTCGCTCGGATCGGTGTTCCTGGTTCTCGATCTTGGCCGGCCCACGCGGTTTCTGAACATGATGCGGGTGTTCCGGCCGACTTCGCCCATGAACATGGGGGCCTGGATTCTGGCCGTGACCGCGCCGGCGGGAATTGCGGCAGGGTTGTTTGCGCGAACGCGGATGTTCCGCACGCTGGGCGAGATTGCCGGATATACGGCGGGCGTGTTCGGGCTGGGCCTGTGCACTTATACCGGCGTTCTGGTGGCGAACAGCGCGGTGCCTGTATGGCAGGAAGGGCGGCGGGTTCTTCCGATTTTGTTTGGCGCATCGGCGATCAGCGCGGCAGGTGGCATCATCGGCATGTTTCCGGGGCTGAACCCGGAGGAGGTACGCATTGCGCGGACCTTTACGGCTATCGGCGCGATGGCCGAAGTCACGTGCTCGAAACTGATGGAGTGTGACGTCTCCCGCGTGGAGCAGGTGGGGCGGCCGTTACAGCAGGGGCTGAGCGGAGCGCTGTGGAAGACAGCCGGCGTTTTGAGCGCGGCGGCGCTCGGCGTGACGCTGTTTCCGGGACGATCGCACAGGAAGCGCGCACTGGCCGGCGGTCTGGCCGCGCTCGGTTCCTTCACGCTGCGGTTCGCGGTGCACTATGCGGGGGAGGCTTCGGCGGGAGATCCGAAAGCCAGCTTTCATCTGCAGCGGCAGCGCGGCGCGGA
>DAIDJK010000037.1 GCA_027450225.1 Bryobacterales bacterium
AGGTCTTCTACGGCGATATCGTCATCGAAGAGCCGGAACTCCTCAAACACTACGACGAGTTGCTCGCCAGACTCGGTGGCCCCGTACAGAGGTGAACGGCGCGGAACTGATCCTAATCCCGAACGCCTGGCGCGCCGAACAGTGGCGGCTCCGCCACCGCGGCGCATGGCATCGGCAGCGCGGTTTGCGTTTAGCTCTCGAACATTCCCTCGAACAGAATGCTTGAAAGGTACCGCTCGCCCGAATCCGGAAGTACGGTCACGATCGTCTTGCCCTTGAATTCCGGTTGCTTCGCGAGCCGCACCGCTGCCGCCACAGCCGCGCCGCACGAAATGCCGCACAGCAGACCCTCTTCCCTCGCCAGCCGCCGCGCCATCTCGATCGATTCCTCGTTTGTCACCTGCTCGGCCCGGTCCACGATGCTCAGATCGAGGTTCTTCGGTATGAACCCCGCTCCCAATCCCTGAATCTTGTGCGGCCCAGGCTTGATCGGCTCGCCCGCGAGCGTCTGCGTGATCACCGGGCTCGCAGTGGGCTCAACCGCCACAGACAAGATCTTTTTTCCCTTTTCGTTCTTGATGTACCGCGACACGCCCGTAATCGTCCCGCCCGTTCCCACGCCCGAAACCAGCACGTCGATCTCGCCGTTCGTGTCGTTCCAGATCTCCGGACCTGTGGTTTCGAAATGGATCTGCGGATTCGCCGGGTTATCGAACTGCTGCAGCAGCACGTAGCGGTCGGGATCCGATTGTACGATCTCCTGCGCCTTCTGGATCGCTCCCGCCATGCCCCGCGCGCCTTCGGTCAGCACCAGCTTCGCGCCGAAGACCGCCAGCACCTTGCGCCGCTCCAGTGTCATCGTGTCCGGCATGGTCAGCGTCACGGGGTAACCCCGCGCCGCGCCCACGAACGCCAGTGCGATGCCCGTATTCCCACTCGTCGGCTCGATCAGTTCCTTGCCGGGCCGCAGCACGCCTTTCCGCTCTGCGTCCCAGATCATCGACGCGCCAATCCGGCACTTCACCGAATACGCCGGGTTTCGTCCCTCTACCTTGGCCAGCACCGTGGCCGGCGCCCCGTCTGTCACGCGGTTCAGTCGCACCAGAGGCGTGTGGCCGATGCTGAACGAGTTGTCTTCGAAGTACATGTCCGTCAGATCTCCCAATTAGGTACGAATCGGGTATTATGCTCCATCCATTCGCGAACCAGATTCGCGAACGTCGCATTTTCCAGAATGTTGTCCACAGCGCTGTCCACGCGTTCCCACAGCCTGCCGAACGGGGATTCCGGTTTCCGCTGGCGCGCCCGGTCCTCTCCGCGCCCTTCCACGAACCGCAAAACCTCGCCCACCGTAATCGATTCCGCCCGCCGCGCCAGCAGATATCCGCCTTCCGCGCCGCGCCGCGATTCCACAAACCCGCCCTGCTTCAGACTCGCCAGAATCAGTTCCAGAAACTTCTGCGGAATCTTCTGCCGTTGCGCGATGTCGGCAATCTTCACCGGTCTGTCGCCCGGCTGGCTCGCCAGGTCGAAAATCGCCTCCAGCGCATACTCGCCTTTCACGGAAATGTTCATTGGATCCCAACCCGGCCGGACGGCGAGGAAACGCCAAAGCCTGGTTCTGACTAGAGATTATCGAGATTGCGCGTTTCCGTCAATCGCAACAGAGAAGTTCTGCTGCTGATTGCCCGGACGTCTGAACCGGAAGCTGGTGAAAAGAGAGGGAAGGGAACTGCAGGGGGGAAGAGGTGGGCCGATTGCTCACTCGGAGCCAATCGGCCCGGGAAATTACATCTTCGACGTATCGGAGCTCTTCTTGCTCTTCTTGCTCTTCTTGTGCTTCTTCGCCGTGCTGCTCGACGTGTCCTGAGCGGCGGCAAACGAGACAGATCCAAGTACGAGGCCGAGGCCGAGAGCGGCAACCAGAAGTTTCTTCATTTCGGGGTTTCTCCTTTGAATTCCGACGATGTTTCGTCTTTTGGAATCATACCGGGTGGTTGATGAAGTGACTCTTAAACTGTGATTAAATTCACTTCATCTTCCCGTAGCAGGAATATTTCCTTTTGTTTTCTTGAACTTCCCATAAAGTCCCCGCCGCCGTGTGTTACTTTTCGCTCGTGAATAAGGCCGATCTCGTCCGCGAACTGGCATCGCGGAACAAAACCACGAAGGGCGAAGCCGCGGACCGCCTCGATAACGCCATCAGCCAGTTGCTTCGCAAGCTTCGTCAGGGCAGTGAAGCCTGCCTCCCCGGTCTCGGTACCATCTCGCCGGACCGCGACTGGACCTTCCGTCCTTCGGGGAAAAAGTGAAGTGACCGCCGTCCAGCTCAGCCGCATCATTCGTGAATCGCTCGGCGAATCCCGCGAGGTCGAAATCGAGGATTTCGGCGTCTTCTCCCGCGACCCCGATGGCCGGATCTGCTTCTCGAAGGCGCGCGGTCCCCGAGTCTTCATCGCCTATGCCGCCGAGGACTACCCCACCGCCCTGCGCATCTATACCGAATTGCATCGCCGCGGCTATTGCCCCTGGCTCGATCGCCGCAAACTCCTTCCCGGCCAGAACTGGATTCGTCGCATCGAAGAAGCCATCTCGAATGCCGACTTTTTTGTCGCCTGCTTTTCCGCCCGCTCCGTCCGCAAGCGCGGCGGCTTCCAGGCCGAAATCCGGTATGCCCTCGATTGCGCCCGCCGCGTCCCGCTCGATGACGTTTTCATCATCCCCGTACGCCTCGACGAGTGCCGCGTCCCGCTCCGCATCGAGCGCGAAACCCAGTACATCGATCTCTTCCCTGATTTCGCCGCCGGTTTCCGCAAAATCATCGAGATCATCGAGAGGCAACTTCGCATCGCCGCCTGACGTGCGCCGCGGAATCAGATTTTTCCCGTAGCCATTCCATCGCGCCGGAGCTATCCTCGCTCTGAGTGGCTTCGGTCCCCCGTGTTGCCTTCTTTACAGATACGTTTCAGGAGATCAACGGCGTCGCGCTCACCAGCCGCCAGTTGACGGATTTCGCGCGCCGCCGCGATTACCCTTTCCTCTGCGTTCGCGGCGCCTCCCGCACCGGTGTCACCCCGGATGGTTCCGTCACGCACCTCGAACTCGAGCGCTCCCGCTTCGCCGTTGAACTCGACCGGGGTCTCCGCCACGATCCCGCGCTCTGGCGCATGCAGGGCCTCGTCGCCCGAGAGCTCGCGCGCTTCCAGCCCGACATCGTCCATGTCGTCAGCCCAGGCGACGTCAGCGGACTCGGCGTCCTCGGCGCTCTTTTCCGCCGGCTTCCCATTGCCATGTCCTGGCACACCAATCTGCATGAGTTCGGCGCCATGCGGCTGGCAAAGACCCTCGCCTGGATGCCGGACGTTCCACGGAAAGGCATCGTCAGCGCCAGCGAAGCCGGCAGCCTCGCCATTCTCCTCGCCATCTACCGCCTCGGCCACGTGCTCTTTGCGCCCAATGACGAACTCGTCCGGATGCTGCGCACCCACACGCGCAGGCCCGTGCTCCTCATGAAGCGCGGCATCGATACCGAACTTTTCCACCCCGCAAAGCGCGCCGCGAACGACGGAATCCTGCGCATCGGCTTCGTCGGCCGCATCACGCCCGAGAAAAACGTCCGCTTCCTCCGCGATCTTGAAATCGGCCTTCGCGCCCGCGGCGTTCCGCCGTTCCGCTTCCTCATCATCGGTGATGGCAGTGAGCGCGAATGGCTCTGCGCCAACCTCGAATCCGCCGATCTTCCCGGTATCAAACGCGGCGCCGATCTCGCCGAAGCCTACGCCGATATGGACGTCTTCGCTTTTCCCTCGCGCACCGACACTTTCGGCAACGTCGTCCTCGAAGCTCTCGCCTCCGCCGTTCCCGCCGTTGTTACCGATTCCGGCGGTCCCCGCTTCATCGTGCGCCACGGCGAGACCGGCTTCATCGCCCCGGACGATGCCGCGTTCATCGACCACACCGCCCGGCTGCTCACGGACGCCGCTCTCCGCGCCCGCATGGGCCAGTCCGCCCGCGAGTATGCCTGCGCCCAATCCTGGGACGCCGTCTTCG
>DAIDJK010000038.1 GCA_027450225.1 Bryobacterales bacterium
CATCAACAAGTACGAATACAAACTCGGCGCGGACTCCATCGAGCGCGGCGATCTGGTGGTGTTCCATTTTCCGCTCGATCCACGGCAGTCCTATATCAAGCGCGTGATCGGCGTGCCGGGCGATGTGGTGGAAATCGTGGATGGCACGGTTCTCGTCAACGGCAGGATCCTCGACGAGCCTTACGTCCCGGCCGATTATCGCGACCACATGTCCTTCCCTCGCACCGTCGTCCCGATGAACAACTACTTCGTCCTCGGCGATCACCGGAATTCCTCGAACGACAGCCGCACCTGGGGGTTTGTCGACCGCCCCAAAATTTACGGCAAGGCGGTCTTCGTCTACTGGCCGCCGGACAGGATCGGCCGCGTGCATTGATGCGCGCGGTGATGATCTGATGGGCTCTATCTTTTGCTGAAGAACCACGAAATCACCGACAAAAGCACGCTGATCAGAATGCAGGTGACGATCGGAAAATAAAACCCGCCGCGCCGACCCTCCACCCGGATATCGCCAGGAAGGCGCCCCAGGTGAATCCCGATCCGGTCCGCTCCGATAACGACGAATCCGAGAATCACGAGTACGATCCCGGCGAGTATGAGAAATCGCCCCACAATCCGAGAATAGCGGCTTCGGGCGCACATTACGCACCCTGGAGAACCGTTGTGCGATTCCGGATCGCTGGGCTAAACTCCACGGTATGAGCACGCCAGCTCTCGACCCAGCGCGCTCTTCGCCGGTAGATCTCTCGAAATCCGATTCGAGCGAACTCGTCCGCGGCAGGCCGGCCTGGTTTGAGGCCCTCTGGCTGTTCATCGGTTCACCCCTCGTCGAATCGCGCTATATCGTCAGCTCCGGGCTCCGGGCATCGATTCTCCGCTTCTTCGGCGCGAAAATCGGCCGCAACCTCCAGCTGAAGAAACCGGGGCTGAAAGTAAAATTCCCCTGGTATCTCTCGATCGGTGACAACTCCTGGGTCGGCGCCGGGGTCTGGATCGATAATCTCGCCCCGGTCACCATCGGCGCGAATGTGGCGATCTCCAACGAAGTCACGCTCTGCACCGGCAATCACGATTACACGGACCCTCACATGCGCCTGTTCCGCCGCCCCATCGTCATCGAAGATGGGGCCTGGC
This sequence comes from Bryobacterales bacterium, assembly GCA_027450225.1. GTDB lineage: Bacteria > Acidobacteriota > Terriglobia > Bryobacterales > Bryobacteraceae > BOG-234. The sequence goes on from DAIDJK010000038.1 coordinate 1,135, forward strand.
TCGGCGTTCGGACTCTCGTCGGGCCCGGCGTAACCGTCCATGAGTCCGCCATCGCGTCCGCGGGAAGCGTGATCCTGAAAGACATCCCGGCAAATGAGATCCATGCCGGTAATCCCGCCAGATTCGTGCGCGTCCGGCGCTTCCGCGAAAGCGTGTAAGCGCTGTCGGCGACCGGCGCGCGGTCTCAACCGGCTATGCCCGCGTGTTAACCTGGTCGGTTGCACCGTGGCGCGGAGCGCCCCGGAACTGCCACCATATGACGCTCGATGAAATCAGGGAGTTGATCAGGCTGATATCGGACACCGGTATCGCTGAACTGGAGGTACAGCGCGGGGATAACCGGGTTCGTATTCGCCAGACTCCCGGCGCTGAAACGAGCGTGCTGCTGCCGGCTTCCCAGATTTCCGCCGGTCCGTCGTCCGGTCAGCAGAAACCGGAACAGCCGCCTGCGATAGCCGCTCCCGCGGAACCCGCGGCCGCCGCCAAAAAAGAGAACGACAACACGGTCTACGTGAAGAGCCCTATCGTGGGCACCTTCTATGAATCAGCCTCGCCGGGCGCCCCGCCGTTCGTTCGCATTGGCGAACACGTCACGGCTGGCAAGGTGCTCTGCATCATCGAGTCGATGAAGCTGATGAACGAAATAGAGGCCGATATCGCGGGCGTTGTCGAGAGCAGACTTGTGGAAAACGGACAGCCGGTGGAATACGGAGAAGCCCTCTTTGGCATCCGGCCCGTTTAGAAAAATCCTGATTGCAAATCGAGGAGAGATTGCGCTGCGCGTCATCTGCGCGTGCAAGGATCTCGGTATTCCCACCGTCGCGGTCTATTCGGAAGCGGACCGTTACAGCCTCCCCGTCCGTTTCGCGGATCAGGCGATCTGCATCGGCCCGGCAAAAAGCTCCAGAAGTTATCTGGACATCCCGTCGATCATCAGCGCGGCGGAGATTTCGAATGTCGATGCGATTCACCCAGGCTATGGTTTCCTGAGCGAAAACGCCGGCTTCGCGGAAGTCTGTCAGGTATCGGGCATCAAGTTCATTGGTCCGAAACCGGAAGTGATCGCGGCCATGGGCATCAAGGAACGCGCGCGGGCCATCATGAAGGAGCATGGCGTCCCGATCCTCCCCGGCTCGGAAGGTGTGCTCTCGAGCGCGGAAGAAGCAATCGAAACGGCGGAGCGAATCGGCTATCCGGTCATCCTGAAAGCCTCGGCCGGGGGCGGCGGACGCGGCATGCGCGTCGTCAACAGCGCCGATGAACTGCCGGGGCTGCTTGCGCAGGCGCAGCAGGAAGCCGGCGCGGCTTTCGCATCGGCCGACGTTTATCTGGAGAAGTACATCGCCGCCCCCCGCCACATCGAATTCCAGATTCTGGCCGACGAGCATGGCAACGTGGAGATTCTGGGCGAGCGGGAATGCTCCATCCAGCGCCGGCACCAGAAGCTTCTCGAGGAATCGCCGTCTCCGGCGCTGCGGCCCGAAGTTCGCGAACGCGTCATTTCGAAACTGCGCGCCGCTATCCGCGCCATCGGCTACAGCAACGCGGGCACGGTCGAATTCCTCATGGACGAGAAGGGCGACCTTTACTTCATCGAAGTGAACGCCCGCATCCAGGTGGAGCATCCGGTGACGGAAGCGGTCACCGGCATCGATCTGGTGAAATCGCAGATCCGTATCGCGGCGGGTGAAAAACTGTCCGACGTCCTGCCCGGCCCGGTTCAGTTCCGCGGCCATGCCATTGAGTGCCGCATCAATGCGGAGAATCCGCAGACGTTCGCGCCCTCACCCGGCCGCATCACGGGCCTGAATCTGCCGGGCGGCATCGGCATCCGCGTGGATACGCACGCCTACCAGGATGGCGTCATCCCTCCCTATTACGATTCCCTCGTCGCCAAACTGATTGCCTACGGCAGCGACCGCATGGAGGCTATCGATCGCATGAAGCGCGCGCTCGATCTCTTCGTGGTCGAAGGCATCCACACCTCGATTCCCCTGCACAAGCGCATCATGAACGAGCCGGATTTCGTCGCCGGCAACTTCGATACGAACTTCATCAAGCGCTGGATGTAGGCCGCCGTTAATTCGGCGAAGGCTTCTCGAAGTGGTCCACCACCAGTATTTCGAGCGGCGCCTTGCTCGCCTTCAGCCGAAAGCCGGCGCGCTCCACGGCCGCGAAAACAGCATCCGGGTCGGTTCGCATCGCCGCAGCTGCCGATTCGAGCGTAATGTCGAAAGCCCCATCCATCCCGGTCCGGTCGATCACAGGCCGGTCAACGCCGGAGAAATCGCTCAGCCGCTCAGCGAATTCCGGCATCGTAACATCGCGAAGCACGAAGCTGCCGTTTTCAACCGTCAGGCTCTGTTTCGCATTCCCGTCCGCGGATTTCAATCGCGCGAGTGAGCGCGGCGCCAGAAGTTCGTATACCGGGATGCTTCTGGTTTCACGATGCAGGCGAAGACGGAAGCGTTCCGCAAGCAGATGCTGCATTGCTGTCATCATCTGCTGCCGGCCGGAAGGCTGCGCCGCGCGAGCGTTCACGTCGTAACGTTCCGCAAGCAGACGCGCCGGACCAGATACCTGATATACCTTCACGCCGTAAGCCCACTGAATCAGGAAACTCAGCCCTGCGTTCTGAATATCCACGCGGCCGGGCGTCACCGTCACCTTCTCCCAACCGCTTCCCTCGCCTCCCACGCGCGCGAGCATCGCCGGCCTGATGGATGCAACCTCGAAATCCTGCTGCGCGCGGATCCCGGGCGGCAGCGCCGTGGCCAGCAAAAGAGCGCAAATCGAGGAGCAGCGCGGCACGGATCGCAGTCGCTATCTACAATATCTCCATGCGTTCGTTCTGCATCCTGTTCTTGGCGGCGAGCGCCTGCTGCGCGTCGATTCCGCCGTCCGATCTCGTCCCCGCCCGCTGGAACAGCACAGATCCGCATTCGCTCGATCTCGTCTCGGGTACCGCGGTTAATTGCCTGCTGGTCGCGTGGAAGCCCGAGCGGGCGGACGCATTTTCGAAGTTCGCCGCAGCAGGCGACGGGAAAGGCGTTGCCGTGCTCGCCGTTCTCACACCTGGCGGCGATCCCGTCCCCGCGGCGCGCAACGCCGTGAACGCGCATGCCGCCGGCATCGTTCTCGATGGCAAATTCCCGGACGGCTCGGCCGCCCGTGTTCGCGATGCTCTGGCCGACAGGAAAACGCTGGTGATCGAGATCGCCAGCCGGAACAGCATGAAGTTCGGTTCCGGCGCGCCGGTGCTCGCCACGGATCAGGGCGTGTGGCCGGGCATTCAGGCGCAACCGGAAGGCGCCGCGCATGCCGGTCCTTCCGCCGCGGCCTGGATCGACACCAACGCCGGTTTCCTCGAAGCGGCCAACGCGCTTTCCGGCGGCTCCACCATCTGGATCGCCGTGCGCCCGCCGGAGAAGGAAGTTTTCAAGTCGGATCGCTATCTGCAGGCTGTGGGCGACGCGGCGCTCACCGGCAGCAGGTGGGTCGTCAATTTCGATCCCGCCACCCAGACCGCGCTCGATCGCGGCGATGCCGATGCCCTGAAGACCTGGAAAAGCGTAGCCGATCTGCTCACCTGGTTTGAGAAACACCCCGAGTGGCGCAGAATGCCCGCCGGCGGCAAACTCGCCATCGTGCAGGACCCGAAACATGGCGCGCTGATGACGGGCGGCATCCTTGACATGATCGCCACCCGCCATACTCCCATCCGCATCGAACCCCCGGACCGCCTCGGGGCCGATCTGCTGACCGGAACCACCATGGCGCTCAACACCGAGCCCGAAAGCCTCACGCCCGAACAGCAGCAGGCCCTCCTCGAATGGCGAAAGAAAGGCGGCACGCTGCTCACCGCGCCCAACGGCTGGCGGGATACGCTGCCAGCCGACCTTACCGACGCGAAGCTCACCGACGAGCAGTTGAAGCGAATCGACGATATGTGGAAGGACGTTTCGAACATGATCGGACGCCGCAATCTCGGCGTACGCCTGTTCAACGTCTCTTCCATGCTCTCTTCGTTCCGCGCGCCGGACACCGGCCACCCCGCCATTGTGGAACTGGTGAACTATTCCGATTACCCTGTCGAAAGCGTCACCGTGCAGATGCTCGGGAAGTACTCGAAGGCGCATCTCTATCTGCCGGACGGCACGGAGAAGGATCTCGAGACCTATGCCGCCGAAGACGGCACAGGCGTCGATATCGACTCCATCGCAACCTGCGCCGTTCTCCGCGTCGATTGATGCGGCGCGGTCATTGCGGATTCCCGAGCGCCTTCCCGACGTTCACGTGCGCGGTCTCGAGCAGGGTGCCGGTCAGCTGGTCGAGCGATATGCGCGCCCTGGCATACTCCAGCCGCGCCTGAACCTCGGCCACGTTCGCATTCACCAGCCCGCGTTGCGCGATGATCAGATTCGTCGTTGAGGATTTTCCCGCCGCGAACTTCTGCTGCTCGGCCGTCAGCAGCGTGCGCTCCAGGTCGCGCGTATTCACTGCCGCCTCGTAGCGCGCTCTCGCCTGCCGCACCGCGATCAGTTCGTTCGAAAGCGCCACCACGATGGCGTTATCGTCCCGCCGGCTGGTGATGGCCGATTGCCGAAGTTGCAGCTGATCGATCCCGTAGTCCGCCTGTGCGCCACGGTTCCGGAACGGAGCCGAAAAGCTCAGTTGCCCTGTCTCACTCGGAAAATCGCGCCGGAAGATCTGCCCGGCGGCCGTCCCATAACCCCCGATGAACTGCGGATCGGGTGGCGCTCCCGACGAAGGCTGATAGGTCCCGGCGCTGCCGCGATCGAAAGCATGCAGCGTAATGTTGGAGGTCGGCAACAGTGGATTTTCGGTGCCAATGCTCGAGATCGCCTGCGTTTCATCGCGAATACGCGCTACCGCCACGTCCGGACGCTTCTCCATCGCGGTTTTGACCAGATCGCGCAGCGGCGGCAGTTCAGCGTTCTTCGGAACCTCCACGCGGTCAAGCGGCACGATGGTCGCCGCTTCCACCGCCGGATCTTCGGTCCGGCTGATGGCGGCTTTCAAGCGGATTTGCGCGTCGCGAACATTGCCTTCCACAATCGTCAGGTCTTCGCGCCGCTGCGCGAGCTCCACTTCAGCCCGCGGAAGCTCAACCGGCGCCAGTGAACCGATGCGTATCTGCGCCGCGGTGTCGTCCCGGAATTTGATGGCGATGGCGAGCGCCTGTCTGCGCGCTTCCAGTTCATCGATCGCGCCGGCGAGGTTGTCGTAGAGTTCAGTTACATTCGCAGTCGTGTCCAGCAACTGCGCCCGAAACGCCTCCCGCGCGCCCTTCACATTCAGTTTCGCCATGCGAATAAAGCGGTCGTTCATCGCGATTCCGAATCCCTGCAGCAGGGAGTGCTTCAGGTACAGATCCATATGCGGGCCAACGGCCGGATTGATGACGTCCAAGGGAGAGTTCTCTTTGAGCGCCTGCTCGTAATCGATCACCTGGAAAATTCCGCCGGTAATCAGGCCCTGCTGATAAGTGGTGTTGTACGTGTGCTGGCTCTGCACCAGATCGTTGGTGCCGCTCGCGATCGTATTGGCGAGTGGCTGAGTGAGATGCGAGAAGCTGGTCGTGTTCGTGATCACCGGATCGAGGTTCGGCGTGATCTGCCCAATCTGCTGGATGGTTGCGCCGCCCGTGTTTCCCCCGCCGTTTCCGTTGTTGTTGAACAACAGTCCGGCCGCCAGCGTGCTTCCGTTCACTCCGAGGCCGCTATCTACAGACGCCACCTGGGCGCTGCCGCTCGGAACGCCTCGAATGGGCCCGCCCGCCTCGGCTCGCGTCACCGCCCAATCGGCGAGCAGCGGCCCGTAGCGCGCGATTTCGATATCGATATTGTTCGCGATGGCGAACGCAATCGCGTCAGACAGGCTCAGGTAGAGGTTCCCGGCCCGAATCAGCGAGGCCAGCGCCTTTGCGTTCGCCGCCCGCGCGGGCGGGACATCCGGAGCCCGATAGTCGCGAATCACCGCAGGGCCGACCCGTTCCGCGGCGATTGGCGGTTCCTGCGCAGGCAGCATAGACGCCACCGCGAGAAATGCGCAAACCCGCCTCATTTCACGGTCTCCGGAATGTTCGATTCGCGCGCTACCCGGCCCGACATGGCCTCGGTAATTGAGATATGGTTTGCGTCCAGCGTGCGGCCGAGCGCCTGCTCGAAAGCGATGCGCGCGTGCGTGTAGTTCGCCATCGATTGCAGTTCGGCGGTCTGGTTCGCCGCCAGATCGGCCTGCGCCTGGATCACCAGCGTCGCATCGGGCACGGCCCCGTACTTGAATCGATTCTGCTCGGCTTCCAGATTCTGCTCCGAAAGCCGCCGCGTATTCACCGCGGCTTCATATCGCGCACGCGCCTGTTCGATCCCGATCAGACTCGTTTTCACCTCCACGCTCACCTGATTCACCGCGCGCTTCAACTGCAGTTCGGATTGCCGAAGCTGCAGTTCGTCGGTCACGTAATCGGCCTGTGCGGCGCGGTTGTGAATCGGGATATTCAGCGAGAGTCCGGCCGAATAATTGGGGAAATTGCGGCCGAGCAGTTGCTGCGTCAGCGTTCCGGCGCCGCCGATGAAGTAAGGGTCGGGCACGCTTGAACCGTTCGCAAGCGGATTCACCGCCCCCGCCAGCGCGTTATTCGTCAGTTCCACGAACGCCGAAAGACTCGGCAGAATGCCATTGCGATCCCCCACCAGCAGAATCCGGCGGCTCGTCAGATTGATGCGCCCCTGCTCGACTTCCGGCCGGCTCGCGAGCGCCTCGCTGATCAGATTCGCCACCGGCGCCGCCTCTTCGTGAGGCGGGATTTCGATGCGGTCGAGCGGCACAATGTGGACTTCATCGAGCCAGACCGCGTCCGTGCCCGTTCGCGTGATGGCGTTCTTGAGAACCACTTCCTGCTGCGCCACGTTGGTTTCGCTGATGAGCACGTTTTCCTGCGCGGCCGAAACCGCCGCCGCGGCCCTTGTGACTTCGATGGGCGCCAGCGCGCCGATCGCCGCTTCGGCCTTGTTGTCCTGGTAGAGTTTCTCCGCGCTTTCCAGCGCCTGGCGCGTCACCCGCAGCGTATCGTCGAAGGTCACAAGGTCCCAGTAGAGGTTCAGCGCCGCCGATACCGTGGTAATCACCTGCTGCCGCAGTTGCAGTTCCGCGATCTTCACGTTGTTTTTCGCAACCTTGATATCCCGGTTGTTCACCGCCAGCCCAAAACCCTGCAGCAGGTTCTGCGTGATGTATAGATCGAGGTAGCCGGAGAGCGTCGGATTCAGGAACGGCGACGGGCTGTTCACCCTGCTTCGCGTTTCTCCGAAAGTGAAATACCCGCTCGTACCCGATAGAAACTGCTGCCCGTATTGAAAAAGAAACTGCTGATAATCGTTCGTCAGAGCAGAGGTCTGGTTTAGTGTGGTGTTGGAGAGCGGAGTGGTCAGGTGGCCGGCCTGAATGCTCGTGTAAATGCTGGGGTCGAGATTCGGCGGGTTCGGGCCAATGCCGGTCACCACGCCGCCGCCGGACGTGATCTCGGCGCCGCTGGCAAGTCCACTGGCATTCAGGTTCACCCCCGCCGTGCTCACGCTGATGGGTCCGGAGAGAATCGGAGAACTGACGTCGCGCAGGAGATTGCCCCCTTCGGCGCGCCGCTGGACTTCGCGCGCCAGCAGTGGCCCGTAACGCTGGATTTCGATATCGAGATTGTTTTCAAGCACCAGCGCAATCACGTCCCGCGCTGTCAGATAGAGGTTGCCGCCGCGAACCAGCGCCTGAATGCGGCCGGAGTTGCTCAGGCGCGGGGCGGAGACCACGCGCTTCTCGAAGTGAAAGGGACGCAGCAGCGGTCCCACTATCGGCGGCTCCGGTGGCGAACTGATCTTGATGCCGGTGTCCTGCGCCGCCGCGGGCAGTACTCCGAGCAGAAGCACCGGCAGAATACGAGAGCGTTTCAGCATGCGCGAAACCCTCCTGAGTGCAGCCGCACGGCCATTGGCCAGCGCCCTTTAAGTTGCTGAAACGGCGTTCCGTTGGGCCATTCGAAAAAAGGAACCCATGTCCGTTTCCGGACACCTGCTTCCCGTCCGCGAACAACCCGCCCCTCAAGCCCGGCAAGGAAACACCGTGCGTTCAACCACTTACCGGCGGCCGCACATGGCTGCCGGTCTGCACTGGTATGGTATTCGCGGCATGGATATTCAACGCACGGGCGTCAGAAAACGCAAGGTGATTCGCGGGGCGGTTATTGCAGTAGTTCTGCTCGCAGCCACCGGCGGCATCGTTTATGGAGTCAGCCGGCTGCAACCCGCGCTCCCCGGTGTGGATGCCGGCACCATCTGGCAGGACACCGTAAAGCGGGGGCCCATGCTCCGCCAGGTGCACGGACTCGGATCGCTGGTCCCGGAGCAGGTGGTGTGGATCTCCGCCGTCACCGATGGCCGAATCGAGAAGATCTACTTCCAGCCCGGCACGGTGGTGAAGCCGGATACGGTGCTGATGGAGCTTTCCAATCCCGCTCTGAATGAAGCGATGCTGGGCGCCGAGTTCGATCTCAAGCAGGCGCAGGCGAACCTCGCGGATCTCACTGCCACGCTCGAAAGCACGAATTTCGACAAACAGGCCGCCGCCGCGCAGGTCGCGGCCGATTATAAGGACGCTTCGCTCGCCGCCGAACGCGATCGCCAACTCTCGAAGCTCGGCCTCATTCCGGAACTCGATCTCAAACTCTCCGAAAACAAGGCGCAGGAACTCGAATTCCGCAACAAGCTCGAAGAACAGCGGCTCGGAATCACGAAGCAGTCGGTGGAGGCCCAGCTGAATGCGCAACGCGTGAAGATCGATCAGTTGAAAGCGGTATACGAATTGAAGAAGCAGCAGGTGGATCAGCTGCGCGTGCGCGCTGGCGTGAATGGCGTATTACAGCAACTCGGCAACTCCGCTGCCACTGCAAACGCCAGCGCTCCACCCCTTGAGCCCGGACAGAATGTGACGGCCGGCAGCATCCTCGCCAAGGTGGCGCAGCAGGACAAGCTGAAGGCGCAGATCAAAGTTACGGAAACGGAAGCCAAAGACGTTGCGGTAGGCCAGCAGGCGTCCATCGACACTCGCAACGGCATCATCCCGGGCCGCGTATCGCGCATCGATCCGGCTGCGGTGAACGGAACGGTGCTGGTTGACGTAACCCTGTTAGGGCCGCTTCCACCGGGCGCGCGTCCGGATTTGAGCGTGGACGGCACAATCGATATCGAACGGCTGAACGACGTGCTTTACGTCGGACGGCCGACCAGCGCCCAGCCGAACAGTTCGGTAACGCTGTTCCGCATCGATCCGGGCGGGAAGACGGCGACGCGCGTCCCGGTAAAGCTGGGCCGAGCCTCCGTGAGCTCGATCGAAGTGATCGAGGGCTTGAAGCAGGGCGATTCGATCATCCTCTCGGATATGAGCGCTCAGGACGGGCATGACCGTATCCGTTTACAGTAAAAATCCTCTATGAAAGGAAAGCAATGGCGGCATCATCCACGAACGGCCAGTCACTGATTGAGCTGGACAGCGTAACCAAAGTATTTGTTACAGACGAGGTGGAGACGCATGCGCTCTCCGGCATTCACCTGCATATCCGGCGTGGCGAGTATGTCTCGATCGCGGGGCCGTCGGGCTGCGGCAAATCGACGCTGCTCGCCATCCTTGGGCTGCTCGACAGCCCCACCGGCGGAAATTACACGCTCAATAACCATCCGGTGGCCAACCTGAAGATGGCCGAACGCGCGCGTATTCGCAACCGCGAGATCGGCTTCATTTTCCAGGCGTTCAACCTGATTGGCGATCTCAACGTTTACGAAAACGTCGAGCTTCCGCTCACCTATCGGGGAATGCCGGGTTCTGAGCGAAAAAAGTGCGTGATGGAAGCGCTCGAGAAAGTGGGCATGTCCCACCGGCTGAAGCACTATCCTTCGCAGCTTTCCGGCGGTCAGCAGCAGCGCGTGGCTGTAGCGAGGGCGCTGGCCGGAAGCCCGTCCGTGCTGCTGGCTGACGAGCCGACCGGGAATCTCGATTCCATCAACGGCGAAGCCGTAATGAACCTGCTCAAAGAACTCCACCAGAACGGCGCCACCATCTGCATGGTGACGCACGACCCGCGCTACGCCAGCTGGGCGGACCGCACCATCCACATGTTCGACGGTCGAATCGTGGAAGAAAGGGCCGGAGCCGGGTCAGTTCAGTAATGCCTTCGGTCCTGCAAGACATCCGGTTCGGCGCGCGAACGCTGCGCGCCAATCCGGGGCTGACCATCGTCGCGGTTCTTTCGCTCGCGCTTGGCATCGGCGCGAACACCGCGATCTTCAGCTTCATCCAGACCATCCTTCGAAAGGATTTGCCGGTGCGGCAACCGGATCGTCTGGTGCTGTTCGGCGAGGGCAAGTCAGCCGGCTTCTGGGGCGGCGCGCCGGATCAGCCGATGGATCTGTATTCCTGGAAGCAATACCGGTATCTGAAGGCCCGCAACACTGTTTTCGATGACATGCTCGCCGAGCAAAGCGCGCCGCCGCACGTTTACATCACCGCAACGGGCGAGGGCGCGGACGGAGCGCCCGAAGGCGCAGGCGCCGCGCTGGTAAGCGGGAATTACTTTCAGGTGCTCGGTGTTTCGCCCGCAGCCGGGAGCTTCTTCGATGCGAGCGCGGACGATAAGCCGGGCGCGAGTCCATATCTGGTTCTAAGCTATGGCTACTGGCAGCGGCGTTATCGCCGCGATCCATCGGTGATCGGCAAAGCCGTGCGCATCGGCAGGCGCGAGTACACGATTCTCGGCGTCGCGGCGCGAACCTTCGCAGGTCTGCACCCCGGCCGTTCGCCGGATGTCTGGATTCCCGTTTCAATGCAGGCCGACATACCAGGGGCGTCGCCCGTGCTCGACGAAGCGCTGCTGCAGTTTGTCTACGTGATCGCACGATTGAAGCCGCGGGTGAGCGTCGCGATGGCGCAGAGCGAGATCAATTCCCTGAACCAGCAGGTGCTGGCCGAGGCGGTCCGGGTAGCGCCCGATTCGACGCCGCGCGATGCGGAAGCCATCAGAAAGGCCGGAATCAATCTGACCCCGGCGGGCAAAGGTTTCTCCGGGCTGCGCACCACTTACGACCGCCCGTTGCAGATTCTCATGATCGTCGTCGCGCTGGTGCTGCTGATCGCATGCGCCAACGTGGCGAATCTTCTGGTGGGCCTGTCGCTGAAGCGCAGACGCGAGATTGCGGTGCGAATCGCGATGGGCGCCGGCAGACGGCGCGTCGCGCGGAAGCTCCTGACGGAAAGCCTGCTGCTTTCCGGCGCCGGTGGCGTGCTCGGAGTCCTGGCGGCGGGAATTATCGGCAAACTGCTGGTCACGCTCATATCCACGGGACCGGGTACGCTCTCGATCGGATTCGCGCTTGAATGGCCGGTACTGGCATTCACCATCGTGGTGTCGATCGCGACCGGCGTACTGTTCGGCCTCGCTCCGGCGCTGCGGGCCATGCGCGTGGATCCGAATCAGGCCCTGAAAGAAGGCAAGGCGAACATGACGTCGCCGAAACGCGTCATCTTCGGCCAGGCGCTGGTAGCCGGACAGGTGGCGTTGTCGCTCGCGCTGCTGGTGGTGGCGGGTCTGCTGCTCAGGAGCTTCCGGAATCTGGTCACCATCGATACGGGGTTCGAGCGCGAAAACGTGCTCGTCTTCAAACTCGATTCCGAAGCTTCCGGCTACAAGCCGGACGCGCGGCTCGCTCGCGTTTACCAGGAAATCGAGACCCGCGTTTCGAGGCTCCCCGGCGTGGCCGCGAACGGCGTCAGCCTGTTTTCGTTCAACGAGGGGATGCGGGTGGGGAGTTTCGAGACGCCAGGCCAGAAGCTTTCCGACGACGTGCGCGTCACGCCGGAAAATTTCGTAAGCCCTGGCTACTTCTCGACCCTTCGCCTCCCGATTCTCTCAGGCCGCGGCTTCAATGAGACGGATTCCGCCGCGGGACCCCAGGTGGTGGTGGTAAGCGAGACCTTCGCCCGGGAGATTTTCCCCGGCCAGAATCCGATCGGCCGCACCATTCAATTCGATGGCGAGAAGAAGCCGGTCGAGATCATCGGGATCGCGAAGGACGCCAAGGTGCGCACCGTGCAGGACAAGGCGAAAGACCTGAAGCTCGTCTATCACGACGTCTATCAGTACCCGGCTTACATGCATGACCTTGCCGTACGCACTGCGGGCGATGATTCGGCGGTGGCTTCGGCCGTGCGCCAGACCATTGCTTCGGTGGATCGCAATCTGCCCGTACGGTGGACGACTACCCTTGCGGCCGAGGTGAGCGATTCGCTGGTGCGGGATCGGGCAATTGCCCAGCTCACCGGGGCTTTCGCGGCTCTTGCATTGTTACTATCCGCGATCGGTCTTTACGGAACCATCTCATTCTCTGTGGCGCGGCGAACCAACGAGATCGGCATCCG
>DAIDJK010000039.1 GCA_027450225.1 Bryobacterales bacterium
CTCATCGCAGCTCATCCGGCTCATACGTTCTGTCGTGGAGGTTTCGACCGCCAGCGCAATGCGAACTGTGGCGTCGATAGAGGCTCAGAGCCATGGCGACGCTCTGATTCCGGCAGACGCTGCCCAAAATTGCTCAGGAAAACCGCCCTTAGGGGGCTAAGTTATTGAAAATATTCTGGCGGTGAGGGTGGGATTCGAACCCACGGAACCCGTAAAGGTTCAACGGTTTTCGAGACCGCCCGATTCAACCGCTCTCGCACCTCACCGGGCCTTTTTCTACGGTATCATGCACTCCCGGGTGATACCGTCCAACGACAATTCCGAAGTAAGATGTTTCTGTGGAAAACTCGCCGCGGAGCTGTGGATGCCGTACTCTTCCCCTCGCGCGAACCACCCGCCTGGCGGCCCTCGGGCGCTCGCAGGCCATCTGCCCGAAATTCAGCGTTGAAATCAACAGCCCCGGAGCGCTACGGTGAACTCCGGACCGATGCCCTCGCCATCCGCCGCGCTCGCCCTCGATAAAGGACTGCCCGCGAATATCGACGCCGAACGCTTCATCCTCGGCTCGATTCTCCTCGATGACTCCCGTTTCATCGAAATCGCCGGCCTCGTTACCCCGGATGACTTCGCGCTCGAAAAACACCGCCGCATCTTCTCCCGCATGTCGGAGCTGCACGAATGCGGCGAAAAGATCGATCGCGTCACTCTCGCCAATCAGCTCCTTCGCTACAACGAGCTCGAATCGGTCGACGGCCTCAGCTATCTCGTCTCGCTCGACGACGGCCTGCCCCACATCGCGAATCTCGACAGCTATATCCGCATCGTTCGCGACAAGGCCACGCTCCGCCGCATCGCGGTCGCCTCGCAAAACCTGCTGAATCGCGCGCTGATTGCCGAGGAAACGCCCACCGAGATCCTTGCCGGAGCTGAGGAAACACTCCTTCGGCTCGGCGAGGCCCGCACCGGAAAAGGCCTGATGACCCCTCTCGAGGTCATCCAGAACTACGAAGGCGGCCTCAACGCCTTTCTCGACCCCAGCCGCCGCGTCAAAGGCATCAGCACCGGCTTCACGAAGCTCGATGAAATGACGGGCGGCCTGCACTCAGGCGAACTCATCATCCTTGCGGCAAGACCGTCCATGGGCAAGACCGCCTTTGCCCTGAACATCTGCTGGCATGTGGCGGCCCGTCTGTTCCATCCGGTCGCCATCTTCTCGCTCGAAATGTCGCAGGAGTCCCTGCTCACCCGTATGCTGTGCGCCGCGGCCCGCGTGGACAGCCAGCGTTTCCGCGCCGGGTACCTCAACGAAACCGAGCGCCAGAAGCTCCGCGCCGCCGCCAACCAGATGGTGGAAGCGCCCATTTATATCGACGACACGGCGGGCGTGAATCTCATGGATATGCACGCCAAGCTGCGCCGCATCCAGCAGTCCGGCCAGAAGCTCGGCCTCGTCGTCGTCGATTACCTTCAGCTCATGAGCGGCCGCGGCCGCGTCGAGAACCGCACCCAGGAAATCAGCCAGATGTCCCGCGGCCTCAAGCTCCTGTCGAAGGAATTGAACTGCCCGTTCCTGGTGCTTTCGCAGCTGAGCCGCGCGCCCGAAACGCGCCAGGGCGACCATCGCCCTCAGCTCAGCGATCTTCGCGAGTCGGGGTCCATCGAGCAGGACGCCGATCTCGTCGGCTTCATCTTCCGCGAAGAAGTTTACAAGCGCGACCGCGAAGATCTGCGCGGTCTTGCCGAACTGATCGTCGCCAAGCAGCGCAACGGTCCCATCGGCAAGGTCGATCTCGTCTTCCTGCACGCGCTCACCAAATTCGAGAACCGCGCCGAAGATCTGGGCGACCTGCCTCCCGAATAGGAATCGCTCCGGCCGGTCACGCGCCGGACGCCTCGTATTTTCTGTCGATTGACTCGACACGCCCGCCAGGCTGAAGTAAACTCGTCGCAGCCTCGAACGGGGCATCGTTCCGGAATGTCTCTAAAATTCATCGGGTTCACAGCGCTCCTGCTGGTCGGTCTTTCCGTCAGCCCCTCGTCCGGCCAGAAGCCCGCAGCGCCCGAAATCAAACGCCGCATTCCGCCCGAAAAAACAGCGAACGCCTGCATCGAAGCTGCCATCCGCAAGTACCTCGACGTCGATCGCGCCGATGCCGCTTCGCTTCGATATTCCTGGGATCGCGTGGACCTGAATGGCGACGGCAAACCGGAGTTCCTCGTCTACGTCACCGGTCCGGCGTTCTGCGGCAGCGGCGGGTGCACCGCGCTGGTCCTGAAGCACGATGACAGCGCCTGCGCGCCTGTCGCGCAGATCACTCTGGCGCGCGTGCCCATTGTCGTGAGCGACGGGAAATCCCATGGCTGGCGCAACCTGATCCTGCCTGTGTCGGGCGGCGGCGCTGAGCCGGGTTACGCGGTGCTTCCGTTCGATGGCGCCCACTATCCGGACAACCCTACGGTTGCTCCGGCCCACAGCCTGGCACGAAAAATCGCCGGCGACGCTTATCTGGTTGGAGCTGAAAACAAAGGACTGCCCCTGCAGCCCTCGAACAAGTAAGGAGCCTCGAAAATGTCACAGTGGACGAACGCAGATCTTAAGGCGCAATTCGATTCCGCCGTCGCAAACGGCTGGATGCAGTTCTTTGAAGCATCGGCCGCGCAATACGGTTTCGACGTCGAACTGCTGCTCGCCATCGCCAGCCGCGAAACCAACATGCGGAACATCAAAGGAGATTTCCGCGGCGGCGTCTGGCACGGCTACGGCATCATGCAGGTGGATATCGGCACCAACCCCACCTTCTGCAACGCCTGGACCGATTCGGATGTCGAGGGCTCCATCGATTGCGGTACGAAAATCCTCCAGGGCAAGAAGACGTATCTGGCCGGCAAGGGCATTGCGGATGTGAAAGCCATCGCCGCCGCATACAACACCGGCGAGGGCAATGTCGCGCGATCCATCGCCGCCGGCCTCGACCCCGACCACACCACCACCGGCGGCAATTACGGCAGTGACGTTGTCGCGCGCATGGGCGTCTTCAAGGGCCTGCGCTCTTCCGCCGCAACCAACGCGTCTTAAGCCGTCTGCCACGCGCCAACGTCCTGAAGCGGGACTTCCGTCCGGCGAACGCTCGTACAATGGTTACCATGCACACCGAGCCGCTCGCCTCCCTCGATCAATGGGACGATCACGTTCGCGACCGCTACGATCCGAACCGTAAGAAGGAAGAGTTCCGGGTTTACGACGACTCGACTCCGCCGGTCGTTCGCGAGTTCTACCAGCTGAATCACACGGGCCAGACGCTCGATTTCGTTCTCTCCAAAGAGAGCGAATACGGTTCTCTCAACCACGGCGAGATGGGCATCTGGGAAGCCATGGAAAAGCTGAACACGCTGGTGGACGACAGCGATCCCGACACCTCCCTCTCGCAGATCGATCACAACCTGCAAACCGCCGAAGCCATCAGCCGCGACGGGCATCCCCGCTGGATGGTCCTCACCGGCTTCATTCACGATCTCGGCAAGATGCTCGTCTTCAATGGTGAGCCGCAGTGGGCCGTGGTGGGCGACACTTTCCCGGTCGGCTGCGCGTGGTCGAACAAAATCGTGTATCCGGAAATGTTCGCCGCCAACCCCGATCGCAACCGCCCTGAAACGCAGACCCGCACCGGCATTTACGAGCCCGGCTGCGGCCTGCGCAACGTCCACATGTCCTGGGGGCACGATGAATATCTGTACCGCGTCACGAAGGATTACCTTCCCGAACCCGCGCAGTACATGATCCGCTACCATTCCTGCTATCCGGTCCATCGCGAAGGCGCTTACGATTACCTGCTCGACGATCGCGATCGCGAAATGCTCGAATGGGTGCGCAAATTCAACCCCTACGATCTCTACTCAAAGAGCGATACGCGCCCGAGCCTAGATCAGCTTCGTCCGTATTACGAAGACCTCGTCGCCGCGTTCTTCCCCGCTGTCGTTCGCTGGTAACCCGCCGTGCGCGGGTCCGTGCGGCATCTGCTCCTGTTCGACGTCGCCGATGAGATTCGCTTGCCGGAGCTTTCTCAGGCTCTCGGCATCGCGGCTTCCGAACGTGCGCCCGCTTTCCCTCGCCCCGCGCCGGATTACGTCCGCTTCGAGCGGCCGCCCGTCGTCGAACCCGTGCGCTTCGATGGTTTCGAGGCCGCGCGCATCAAGTACTACGCGTATGGCGTCGCCAGCGTGGAGTTCGATCGCCGCTTCGATCTCGACTGGCCGGAACTGATCGAACGTTCCGCCGCCTGGCTGGCCGATCCCTCCATCACCGCCAGCGCCCGCGAACTGCTTCGGCCCCGCATCGAACGCGCCAGCCGCGCCATCGACAACCCTTACGCCAACTGGCTGGATGAAGATTACGCGATCATCACCGTGCCGCCTTCGGAAAGCGCGGCGGATCTTCTCGCCGCCCACAGCCACGAAATCGCGCAGCTGGTGCGCGGCGATAACCGCCCGCTCTCATCGGCCGAAGTGCAGGAAATCCTCGGCGCGAGCATTTCTTATTACCCGAACGACCTGCTGGTGCCCGCGTGGTCCGCCGCTTTCGTTTACGACACCCCCGAAGGCGCCGAACCCACCATCCAGTTGCTCGAATACGCCAACACGCAGCTTCTCGAATTCCGCCGTTATGACGATCTGCTCACCCAGGTGCTGGCGGGCGTCTATCGTTCCATCGAACGCGGCGGCACCGGCATCTGGCGCCGCTGGGGACTCGCGCGGGAAGCCGAACGCCTGAACACCATCCGGCTCGACATTACCGACATCGCCGAGCGCACCGAAACCTCCATCAAATTCCTCAGCGACATGTTTTACGCCCGCATGTACCGCGTGGCGGCGGCGCGCGTCGGCGTGCCCGATTACCGCAGGCTTGTCGATCACAAACTCCGTACCGCGGGCGAGCTTTATGAACTCATGGTCGGCCGCTTCGAACGCAGCCGCGCCTTCGTCCTCGAACTTCTGGTTGTCATCATCCTGATCATTGAGATCGTGTTCCTGTTCCGCGGGAAGGGCTAGCCCGCATTCGACTGACCGTCCGCGCCCGAACCGGGCTCAGCGCTCCGATCCCGAACGCGAGCAGCAGCGCCAGCAGCGGATCGGTAATCTCCGGCGTGTGCGCCGGAATGTAAACTTGCACTGCTTCGATGGCTCCCAGCATCGTCGCCACCAGCACCGCTGTCCACCCCAGCCGCAGTCCCGCCTCGCGCAGCAGCCAGATCGCCGCGCCATAGAAGAACACTTTCTGCAGCAGCACGGAAACGCCAGTCTCCCAGTCCATCGAGAGAAATCCCTCGAACGGAATCCAGAGGAACGGCTGTGGCGTACCCGCGAAATGAAACGGCGCGAGCCCGCGCATCACGGTCATCAGAATCACCGCAATCGCTCCGGCCACCGCGACCGGCGGGAACACCGCCAGCACTGCGCCGAGCGCCGCCCCGATAATCGTTGCGGGCCACGGCACAAGATGAACAATCAACAGTTCGGCCCCGAGCGGAGCGAGCGAGAGCCCCGCCCACAGCCATTTCCGCCGCATTCCCGCCGCGCGGATCATCAGCCCCGCCGCATACCAGATGGCGATCGCAGGCAGCAGCAGCGCCGGGTCGAATGGCGAGTGTTCCGTCGCCATCGCCCGGAGCTTTTCCATCATCGCCGCGCGGCCCGGCACGGGGAAGAACGGAAACAGCAGCCACGCCGCCAGCACGGCCAGCAGCATCAGCGCGCTCGCATCGCGCTTTCTTCGCGCGGCCAGACGCGCTCCAACCGTTCCCACAACTCCTTCGAACATCCGCGCGCCAATCACTCCCAGCACCGTCCCGATCGTGTTCGTCGTCACGTCCACCAGGCTCGTCTGGCGCGCCGGTTCGTAGGACTGGATCATCTCGACCGCGCACGAAAGCGCAAATCCGATCGCTACCGCCACGGGCATGCGCCGGAACAGCAGCCAGCCCACAAAGCCCACCGGCATGTACAGCAGAACGTTGATCCCGATATCGCGCAGCACGAAGCGGTTCATCTCGGAATCCCAGGAGTGCAGCAGATGCAGAACCGGGTTCAGCCCCGGCATCACTTCGAACTCCCAGGGATAGAGCGATCCGTACAGAATCAGCGCGATCACGAAGGCGAGCAGCGCGGCCAGTTTGCGGCGGAAAACGGGGTCGATGCTGTTGGGCGGCAATCCTTACCATCTTCTGCTGCGTCATCCTCCGGCTGGCGAGTCGCCCCTGAGTTTGTGCCGTCGGTCATACTGCCGTCTCCTCCCGCTCCCGACGGTATCGCCTTCAACATTGGAATGGCGTGCGCATACACAGATCGAAAGGAAACGCGCATGCGTATTACGCTCCTGATAATTGCCCTTACAGCCGCTACGACCACCTTCGCGCAGGATCGCGAGCCGAAGACTGTCGATCGGCTGGACTCCTCGGCGGACGTCGTCCAGGACATGCTCAATCCCAGTTCAGTCGGCCACCAGATTCCCCACGATCTGATCGATAAGGCCAAATGCATCGTCGTCATTCCGGGGATGAAAAAAGTCGGATTCATCGTCGGAGGTAAATACGGTAAGGGATTCGCCGTGTGCCGCCGCCCGGACTCGCATAACTGGAGCGCGCCGGCCGCCATGATCATCGAAGGCGGCAGCGTTGGATTCCAGATCGGCGCAACCGATGAAGATGTGGTGATGCTGGTTATGAACGAGCGCGGAATCCACGACCTGGTCTCCGATAAATTCACCATCGGTGGAGGAGCCTCAGCCGCCGCCGGACCGGTCGGCCGCGAAGTGTCCGCTCAAACCAGCGGCTGGGCCAGCGCGGAAATTCTGACTTATGGGCGCAGCAGAGGTCTTTTTGCCGGCCTGTCGCTGCAGGGCGCCTCGCTGCGGCCGGACCGCGAAGACGACCAGGCCCTTTATGGCCGGGCGCTCTCCACTCGTGAGATTCTCCTCGGCCACATCAGTGCGCCGCACGACGCCAGAAAACTCGATTCGGTTCTCAACCACGACACCGGCGTAACCGAAACGCGTAACCACCGCGAACCGCACGGCGACGAGTCGCACGCGGGCAATCACTAAGCAGGCAGGCTACTGGACGGCAATGGTCACTGTATTCGACTGCGCCACCTCGCCCGTCGCCGGATCGCTGACGCTCACCACCACCGGCACGGCGTCCCCCGCCGGCGCATTCGCCGGGACCTGCGAATCCACCTGATACAAGCCGACCAGCGTTGGGGTGAGCCCGGAGAATGCGACGGGCGCATTCACCCCTCCCACGGTCACGCTCACCGGCGCTGTGGTCTGGTACAGCGGTGGATAATTCGCCGCATAGCCATCGGCGGGTGGCGGCTCGCCGTTTTGTCCCTTCACCGGGCCCAGTCCGGTGCAGTAGATCGCGATGAAATCCGAGCCGCGCCGGGCGGGGCGTGAATTCGCCGATGCCGGCGCGGCCAGCAGCGCCGTTCCCGAAATTTCGATCGATCCCTGCCCGGTTCCCGCCTGGTTCTGCGAATAGATGCCAGGCTGGTGTCCCGTGATCACAACCGGAATTGGCGCGGAGATGGTCGAGCCCTGCTCGATGACGAGTTGCGCCACCGTGTTCGGCGTCAGGCTCTGCGGAACCAGCGCGTTGATCTGCGCCGGGCTCGAAAAAAACAGCGGCATCGGCTGGCCGCCCAGCAGCACCTCGGCTCCGTCCAGCGTATTGGAAAACGGCGTTGTGGTTGCAAGCCCGTATCCGGCCGCCGCCAGTTGCGATCCGTAGATGGCCACGTAGCTTCCCGGCGCCACCACCTGCGCGCCTGCCGCGCTCGCCGCGTTCAGAATAGCCGCCGCCACGCCCGGCCCGCTTGAACCGGCGTTCGCCACGCTGAACGGCGCCGTCAGAGATCCAGCCGCCAGCGAGCCCTGCGCGGCGGTGATTTGCGCCTGCATCGCGCTCGCCGCATGCTCCGGAATCCAGGTTCCCTGCCAGGACTGCGCTCCGGAGTACGTCAGCGCCACTGCCGCATCCCCATTCGTGAACACGGCCTGCACCGACGTATTCGCCGCCGTCGCCGGATTGCCGCAATCGTCCGTCACGTTCACCGAGATCGCCACTGGCGCGCCCGTCTGCACGGCGCCCCCCGACAACCCAACCGCCGAAATCAGCAGCTTCGCGGGCTTGCAGGACGCCCCGCCCGCAATCAGCGTCACCGGCACGGTCTGGATAGAGCCGTCATCGAATCCCACCGCCACCATGCCCTGATGAACTCCCGCTCCGGCGG
>DAIDJK010000040.1 GCA_027450225.1 Bryobacterales bacterium
GGCGCCGCCGGTGAACTCGCGCGCGGGCTTGTCCCAGTCCGGCGTGGTTTTGTAATTCACCAGAGCTTCGGCGCCCATTTGTTTCAGGCGATCGAGCTTCTCAGGGCGCGAAGAGGTGGCGATGACGCGCGCGCCGGTGAGTCTGGCGAACTGGAGCGCGAAAACAGAGACGCCGCCCGTGCCGAGGGTGAGTACCGTATCGCCGGGCTTGAGGCGTCCGGAAACGAACAGAGCATTCCAGGCAGTGACGCCGGCGCAGGGCAGGGTGGCGGCTTCTTCGAAGGAAAGATGAGCGGGGAATTTTACGACGCCATCGGCGTTCAGGCAGACTTTTTCGGAGAGCATGCCGTCGATTGCGCCGCCCAGGGCGGAGTTGGCCTTTTCGTCGGTGATCTCGCCTTCGATCCACTTCTGGAAGAAGCAGCCGCAGACGCGGTCGCCGGGTGCAACGCGGGTAACGCCCGCGCCGACAGAGATGACTTCGCCGGCGCCGTCGGACAAGGGAACGAGCGGCGGTTTTACGGCGCGGCCGTAAGCGCCTTTGGATACGAGAAGGTCGCGGTAATTGAGCGAACACGCTCTTACGCGGACGAGAGCTTCGCCGGGGCCGGGAACGGGGTCCGGAAGATCGTGGAAACGAAGATTTTCAAGGCCGAAGGCGTCGTCGAAACGTGCTGTTTTCATAGGGTTTCCAAGGGTTTCAAGGTCTTTCCGATGATATACTCAGGATTCAACCACATGTCTCTAAAACCCATTGCCGCGAATAACAGCGGAGAGAAGAAGATATACCTTCTGAAGCCCCGCGGTTTCTGCGCGGGCGTCGTGCGGGCGATCGATGTGGTGAAGATCGCGCTGAATCTCTACGGGCCGCCGGTGTATGTGCGGAAGGAGATTGTTCACAACAAGCACGTTGTGGACGAACTGCGCGGCATGGGCGCGATTTTCGTCGAGGAACTGGAAGAAGTTCCATCCGGGGCGCGGGCGATCTTCAGCGCGCACGGCGTATCGCCGGAAGTGCGCGAGCAGGCCAAAGAACGGAATCTCGCGATTATCGACGCGACGTGTCCGCTGGTGACGAAGGTTCATCTGGAAGCGGTGAAGTTCGCGCGCGAAGGCCATACCATCGTTCTGATCGGGCACAAGAACCACGATGAAGTGATCGGCACGCTGGGCGAGGCGCCGAACCGGATGGTTCTGGTGGAATCGGTCGAGGACGTGGATGCGCTGAAAATCGAGGATCCGGAACGTGTATCGTATCTCACGCAGACGACTTTGAGTCTGGATGAAACCGTGGACATCGTGGCGCGTCTGCAACAAAGGTTCCCGAAGATCCGGGGGCCGAAATCGCAGGATATCTGTTATGCCACGGAGAACCGGCAGATGGCGGTGAAGGGCGTTTCGCAGTATTGCGATCTGCTGCTGGTGGTGGGCTCGGCGAACAGCTCGAATTCGAAGCGGCTGGTGGAAGTGGGCCAGAACTGCGATGTGCCGTCGTATCTGGTGAATGACTGGAGCGAGGTGGACGCGAGATGGCTGGACGGCGTGACGAATGTCGGCGTGACGGCCGGCGCGTCGGCTCCCGAGTATCTGGTGGAAAGCATCGTGGCGTCCTTGAAGGCGCAGGGGTACGGGCAGCTGGAGGAAGTCGAAATGGTGGATGAAGATGTTCGGTTCTCGCTGCCGCCGGAACTGAA
Organism: Bryobacterales bacterium; assembly: GCA_027450225.1. Taxonomy (GTDB): domain Bacteria; phylum Acidobacteriota; class Terriglobia; order Bryobacterales; family Bryobacteraceae; genus BOG-234. The sequence goes on from DAIDJK010000040.1 coordinate 1,695, forward strand.
CGCCGCATCCGCGCAGCTTGTCGGCATCGGCAAATGACGTCGACGCTTCAGGTAAGTGAACAGCTGGTCCACACGGCGCGCCAGAAGGTGCAGCGCGCAGCCGAACACCTCCTCTCGCTGCAATACGATGACGGCTACTGGTGCGCGCTGCTGACGGCGGACACCACGCTCGAAGCCGACTACATTCTTTTTCAGCTCTGGCTGCATCCCCCGGTGGATGGAGTGTGGAATCCGCCGACGCGCGGCAAAATCGACCGCGCGGTGAATCGCATTCTGTCGCGGCAGTTGCCGGACGGCGGCTTCAACATTTATGTGAAAGGCCCGAGCGAGATCAGCGCCAGCGTGAAAGCTTATTTCGCGCTGAAGCTGGCCGGGGTACCGGCGGACAGCGAGCCCCTGCGGAAGCTGCGGGAGCGCATTCTCGCGCTGGGCGGTATTCAGGCGGCGAACAGCTATACGAAAGTGAACCTGAGCCTTTTCGATTTGTATCCGCGAGAAGGCACGCCCAGCATTCCACCGGAGATTCTGCTGCTGCCGGGGAAGCTGCTGTATCAGATGTCCTCGTGGACTCGGGCGATTGTGGTGTCGCTCGCCATCGTGCATGCGCACGATCCGAAGCGGCCCGTGCCGGCGGGGTTCACGCTCGAAGAGCTTTTCATTCCGGGGAAGAGCATCGGCTTTGAGGCGCACGATTCGTGGCGGAGCTGGCGGCACACGTTCATCCAGTCCGACAAGATTCTGAAGCTGTGGGAGAAATACAGCTTCAAGCGCATTCGCGAGACGGCGATCCGCAAGTGCGAGCACTGGATGCTCGAGCGCATGAAGTATTCCGATGGGCTCGGCGCGATCTATCCGCCGATGCAGTATTCGATCATGGCGCTGGATGTTCTGGGCTATCCGGCGGACCATCCGGTGCGCGTGGAGGCGATCCGGCAGTTCGAGGCGCTGATTGTGGACGACGAGAAGCACGAGCTTTTCTTCCAGCCCTGCTTTTCGCCGGTGTGGGATACGGCGATTGGAGCTTATGCGCTGGGCGAAGCCGGCTACGCGAGCCACCCGGCTCTGACGAAGGCGGCGGACTGGATTCTGGAACGGGAAATCCGGCGCAAAGGCGACTGGTCAGTGAAGCGGCCGGACGTGGAGCCTTCCGGCTGGGCGTTCGAATTCCGCAACGACTGGTATCCGGATATCGACGACACGGCGATGGTGATGCTCGCGTTCCGGCACATGCGGGCCTCGGACCGCGCGGCCGAAGCTGCGACGCGGCAGCGCGCGCTCGAATGGCTGTTCGCGATGCAGTCGAAGGATGGCGGCTGGGCGGCGTTCGACGTCGACAACAACTGGGAGATACTGACGCACGTACCTTTCGCGGACCATAACGCGATGCTCGACCCCACCTGCGCGGACATTACGGGCCGAACGCTCGAGGCGCTGGCGGCGAACGGATTCACGCGAAACGATTACGCGGTGAAGCGGGCAATCGATTACCTGGTGCGCACGCAGCTTCCGGACGGCTGCTGGTACGGGCGCTGGGGCGTGGCGTATATCTATGGGACGTGCTTCGCGCTGCGCGGGCTGAGCGCGATGGGCGAAGACGACCACGAGCCGCACGTGCAGCGGGCGAATGAATGGCTGCGTTCGGTTCAGAATCCGGACGGCGGATGGGGCGAGAGCTGCGCGAGCTACGACAATTCGGCTTTCACGCCCGCGCCGAGTACCCCTTCGCAGACCGCCTGGGCGCTGATGGGCCTTATGGCCGGCGGAGATACTTACAGCTCAACGGTGCAGCAGGGCATCGAATATCTGCTGCGTACACAGAATCAGGACGGGTCGTGGGACGAGGAACTGGCGACAGGCACCGGCTTCCCGAAAGTCTTCTATCTGAACTATCACTATTACCGGCTGTACTTTCCGCTGCTGGCGCTGGCGACATTCGCGCGTATGCAGACGGCCTGAATGAAACCCGTCCTGGTTACCGGCGCCTCCGGGTTCGTGGGATGGCATGTGGCGCGGCTTCTGGTGGAACGTGGACAGCCTGTCCGGGCGCTCGCGCGGCCTTCGAGCCTGATTCCGGAGCTGGAAGTGGAGCGGGTTCACGGAGACCTGCGGGATCGTGCATCTCTCGACCGGGCGGCCGCGGGATGCGGGGTGGTGTTTCACGTGGCGGCGGATTACCGGCTGTGGTCGAAGAATCCGGACGACGTTTACCGCTCGAACGTGGAGGGAACGCGCAACATGCTGGAAGCGGCAAAGGCGGCCGGCGTCGAGCGCGTGGTTTACACCAGCACGGTGGGATGCATCGGTGTTCCGCCCGGTGGAACCGGCGACGAGGAGCAGCCGGTGTCGCTCGATGAGATGAGCGGCGCGTACAAACGTTCGAAGTTTCTGGCGGAGCGCGTCGCGCTGGAGTTCGCGGCGGCGGGTTTGCCGGTGGTGATCGTGAATCCCACGGCGCCGATGGGCGATCACGACTTCAAGCCCACGCCGACGGGGCAGATCGTGGTCGACTTTTTGAATGGCGCGATGCCGGCCTTCATCGACACGGGTCTGAATGTGGTGAACGTGCGCGACGTGGCCATGGGCCATCTGCTGGCATGCGAGCGCGGCCGCGCCGGGGAACGCTATATTCTGGGCTCGGAAAACATGACGTTGCGCCAGATTCTGGGGGAACTGGCGGGGATCACGGGACGGAAGGCGCCATCAGTGGAACTTCCTTACGCAGTGGCTTACGCGGCGGGCGTGATTACGACGGCGATGGCGCGCGTGACGGGGAGACCGCCCAAGGCGCCGCTCGACGCGGTGCGGATGGCGAAGAAGAAGATGTGGGTATCGCACGCGAAAGCCGCACGGGAACTCGGGTATGCGCCCAGGGCCGCGCATACGGCGCTCGAGGATGCGGTGCGATGGTTTGAAAGGGCGAATCGTTCGCAAGCCGCGTGAAGGGATTCGTGGTGTTTGTCTGCGCCGACCCGCGCGAATGCTCGCCGTGGGTGGCGAAATGGTCGAATGTGGGGCCGGCGTCGCTTGCCGCGCACTGGTCCCGGCGCGGCGAGTGGCAGGGGATATCGATGGTCGCGATTGCCAACGGCGCCGGGGCGGACCGCGCGTACGCCGCCGCCAGAAGCATCGAGGGAGCGTCGCAGATGTGGAATATCGGATTCGGCGGCGCGGCGGATCCGGCGCTGGGAATCGGGCAGATTGTGGCTGCAACGTTTGTTCGCGACGGCGAACGGAACTACGCGTGCGCCCGTCCGCGCGTGGACCAGCCATTTCACGCGGGCGTGGTCCGAACCGTAGACGCGGTGGTACAGGACGCGAAGGAAAAGCGCGACCATTACGTTCGCGGCGCATCGTTAATTGAGATGGAGGCGGCGGGGATTGCGCGCGCGGCCGCGGAATCGGGGGCGGCGTTTTATTGCGTGCGGGCCGTCAGCGATCTGGCGAACGAGGATTTCGAGAACGACTTTAATGCCGCTCTCCGGGCGGATGGGAGATTCAGCCCGGCTGCGCTGATTGCGGGCGCGATGGGGAATCCGGCGCGCCGGTTCGGCGAACTGATTCGTCTGCAGAAGAGAACGGCCTTTGCGGCGAAAAATTTAGGGGATTTTCTTGCTCACTGCGAATTCTGAAACAGAACCTCCGGCCAGCATGCGCGCGGCGGTGTACCGCGGAAAAAGCTCGATATCGGTCGATCAGGTTGCGACGCCCGATGTGGGCGATGGCGAGATTCTGATTCGCGTTCACGCGTGCGGCGTTTGCCACACGGATCTCAAGAAGATCGAATACAACCTGCTGCCTCCGCCGCGGATTTATGGACATGAAACGGCGGGAACGGTGGCGCGCGCGGGTCGAAACGTAGCGAAGTTCCGCCCGGGCGATCGCGTGATCGTCTTTCACCACATTCCCTGCGGCAGGTGTTTCTACTGCATGCGGAAGCTCTATGCGCAGTGTCCGGTTTACAAAAAAGTGGGAGTTACCGCCGGGTTCGAGCCGGCGGGCGGGGGATTCGCGCAGTATGTAAAAGCGATGGACTGGATTGTCGAGCGCGGCGTCGAGAAGATGCCCGATGGGGTGCCGTTCGAAGTGGCGGCGTTCGTGGAGCCGGTGAATACGTGCCTGAAAGCGGTGGAGCAATGCGATCCGCAACCGGATGACGTGGTGCTGGTGCAGGGTCAGGGTCCGATCGGACTTCTGTTCACCATGCTGCTGGCGCTGCGCGGGTGCACGATCATCGCGACCGACACGATCGCGTCCCGGCTCGAACTTTCGCGGAAATCCGGCGCGGCGTACGCGCTCGATCCGCGCAGTGACGACGTGACAGGGACCCTATCGAAGTTGACCGAAGGCCGCGGCTGCGACATGGTTTTCGTGGCTACGGCGGCGAAGGGACTGGTGGAAGAAGCGGTTCGGGTGTCCCGGCCCGGCGCCAAAATCATGCTTTTCGCACAGACCTCGGATAAAGAACGGATTGAGCTTTCCGGCGCGAGTATCTGTGTGGGCGAGCGGGCTCTGGTGGGATCTTACTCGGCGTCGGTGGATCTGCAGAAACAGTCGGCCGAA
>DAIDJK010000041.1 GCA_027450225.1 Bryobacterales bacterium
ACGGCATCGAACTCCTCGCGCCCGACCCCGCGCCCCTCGAAGCCGCGCTCGCCCACGACCTCCTCAGCCCGCGCCATCTCGCCGACGACATTCCCGCCAGCCTCAACGCCGCCGAAATGGCCCGACGCCAGTTCCGCGAAATCGCCCGCATCGCCGGACTCACCTTCAACGGGTACCCCGGCCGCAACAAAACCGTCCGCCAGCTCCAGGCCTCCTCCAGCCTCATCTACGACGTCTTTATGCGTTACGACCGCGGCAATCTTCTCCTCGAACAGGCTCATCGCGAAGTGCTCGAACGCCAGCTCGAACGCAGCCGCCTCGGCCAGACCCTCGAACGCCTCTCGCGCTCCACCGTGCGCCTCATGGATATCGCGCGCCCGTCCCCGCTTTCCTTCCCCATCCTCATCGACCGCACGCGCCACCGCATCAGCTCCGAGAAGCTTGCCGACCGCATCCGCCGCATGACGGCCGACGCCGAATCCGCTCCCATCGCTCCCCCCGAACGCCCCATCAACGTACGGCGCGCAACAAAGCCTCGTCACGCCCCGAACAAAAGTACGGCTATGCTCTAGGGATGCCGTGTCTGCTTGTCCTGCTGGTTCTCGTCTTTCCGAGAGTCGTCCTGGTTCTCATGTGGTTGTTCTCGAACATGCTGGACAGGGCTTATCACGGCCTCGTCATCCCGCTCATCGGCTTCATCTTCCTGCCCATCACCACCATCGTCTATGCGTGGCTCGTCGCGAGCGGTCTTCCCATTCAGGGCTTCAATCTGGTGCTGATCATCATCGCCGTCATCCTCGACGTCGGCTCGCACGCGGGCGGCACGGGTTATTACCGCCGCCGCAGACTTTGACCTACTCCCGGCAGATTCCGCGCTCGCTGCGCCGGATGAACTCCACCAGATGCGCCGTATTCTCGTCCGCCGCTTCGCTCTCGATCCTCGCCAGCGCCTCGTCCAGCCGCAGCCCGGATCGATAGAGAATCTGATACGCCTTCTTGAGCCGTGACACCTGCGCGAGCGAAAATCCGGCGCGCTTCAGCCCGACGACGTTCAGCCCCTTCGCTTCCACATTGAATCCGGAATAAAGGAAGAACGGCGGCACATCCAGGTTCACGCGCGTATTGCCGCCGATCATCGCCAGCTTCCCGATCTTCGAGAACTGATGCACCACCACGCCGCCCGAAATGAACGCCCGGTCCTCCACTTCCACATACCCCGCCACCAGCGCGCAGCTCGCGATCACGGCGTCGTTTCCGATCGTGCAGTTATGCGCGATATGTCCCGAAGTCATGATGTAATTCCCGTCCCCGATGCTGGTTACCGATTCCGGCTTCGTCCCTCTCGAAATCGTGTAATGCTCGCGAATCCTGTTCCGGTTCCCGATCCGCAGATAACTTCGTTCGCCCGTGAAGTTCTTGTCGAGCGGATCGGTCCCAAGCACCGTACCGGCCGAGATTTCGTTATCCTCGCCCATCGTCGTCCAGCGCTTCACGTAGACGTAAGGTTCGAGCAGGCAATTCGCGCCAATCGAAACATCGCTTTCGATGACGCAGAACTCCCCCACTCTCGTCCCCGGCCCGATCACGGCATCGGGATGAACGCGGGCAGTGGATGCGATAACAGCGGAAGGATCGGCAGGCACGGAATCTTCAGGAACCTCTGCCGCGCTAGCGGCGGCGCGGCGAAGGCGGTCGCGGCGTCCCCTCGGAAGAGGAAGAAGGGTGACGACGCTCGCCGGAGGAAGGGCTCGCTTCTCCAAGGCGCAACTGGGATTGCATCTCCTGCATCGCCTGAGACTCCGACCGCAGGATCAGCCCCGGTATCCCGCTGAAGTGCCTCGAATTATTCGATACCAGCGGAATCGAGTGACGCACGGCGCAGGCGGCGATCCACAGGTCATTGTCTGCCACTCTCTTTCCATTTGCTTCGCACGCAGCCTTTATATCGGCATACGCGCGGCAGACGCTATCGTCATAAGGAACAATCGTAACCACCCTCAGGCGGTCCTTCAGATCGGCCAGCCTCGATTCCCCCCATCCTTTTCGCTTTGCGCCGAAATAAAGTTCTCCTACAGTAACGAACGACACGGCTATAAGCTTGCCGTCAACATGTGGACGGTAGAGAGCAGCATACCCGCTCCCGTTCATCAGGTAAGAAAACACATCGGTATCCACCAGGACAGCCTCGGCGCCGGCAGCGCTCAAGGCTTCTCCCGTCTGGCGTCATAGATGACGGACAGGAAGTCCTCTACTTCATCGTCAGCCAGCACGCCGGCAAGCGACTTCGCGTCTCTGAGCGGCGCTGCGCCCTGAGAAGTTGCCAGTTGCTCAATGCCCGGTGACATACCGAAGTTCCCTTCCCCAGGATGGAGCGAGGGAAGCGGCTCGATGCGTTGAATCTCCAGCGAATCGACGCGCTCCGAATTCGGCTGAATCTTTGCCAGGCCATACACGCGGACCGGTTGTCTTATCAAGGCGTGAATGCTTGTCTCGTGATCCGGGCCGAACGTGCAGATTACAGGGACTCCGATGGCCGGGTCGATTCGGCATTTCCGGTCGCGCCGGCTGAAATCAGCCATGTCCAGCACTCCGTCAATCTGCGCGAATCTGAATGTGGGTCGGCTCAACTGAATCGCCGCCCGCTCTCTTACCTTCTTGTTGACCTGAGCAACGGTCGGCCTGGTTGCGCCCGGAGCAACCCACTTCAGCGCGCTGATACGGCCGTTCTCCGTAATCCCGGCGAGTTCGTATATGCTCTGCAGCACGCCCGGATCAAGGTCCGTTTTCCTGTTCCCGTTGCCCAGAGACCTGATTGTGTCCGCCAGCTCGTGAATCACTTCCGACCCAAAGCTTCCGGCTTCCGCGAATGGCAGCAGCAATTGAGGCTTTGCCAGTCCGAAATCGAGTTCCGTACTGCCTTCCCTCACGCCAATCAGTTCCAGCGTGCATTCTTTCCGGATCAGTCCGGTTACCGGGCCTGGGTGAAGAGTCTTGCGGCCGGCCAGCGACTCGGCCTGCCGATTTACGGCGCTTTGTGCATCCTCACAGAGCTTTATAAGATCAGGTACGGAAATTCTTCCCTTCCTGATTCCCGGGCCGGTAATCTTCAGCGTCAGCACAGCGTCTTTCGGCGCTTTCGAAGCGGGCCTGGCGGCGCGCTTCGCGGCCATCTTTTCGTGCTGCTTTTTGTGCGTGGCCATGGTTCCAGGATACACCGAAAGCAGCCGCCGGCAGGCTGCGCAAAACCGTTGGTGTCAACATTCAGCCCTCGCGATCAATGCCGCCGTCAGAACTCCACAAAATGCCGGAACTGCCTCTCATCCACGCCGGTGCGTCGAAACGCCGCCATGCTGGGGACCGGAGTTTCAACGGGCTCGAAGTCCGTCCGGTTCGCGCGGATGAATGCGGCCGCCCGCTGAACTGACGGCAACCACATGTCGTGCAGAATCACGTATCCGCCCGTCGGGCACAGTTCCGCGCTCAGAGTAAACTCGGTCAGCACAAAATCGAACAGATGGCGTCCGTCCAGGAAGATGACGTCAAACAGTTCGCAGTTGTCGGCAAGACGGGCGAGCGCGCTAAAGGACCGTTCTTCGATGAAGCGGAACCTTTCTCCGCCAAGCCGCCTTCCCTGCTCCGACCCGATCCCGGCCCATCGCCCCGGCGCCCTCCGTTGCCAGGGGTCAACCGATGCTCCATCAGCCATTCGAGGATCGCGCTTGCGTCTGTTTCCGCCTGCCGAGTCAGTTCAACGCGGAAAGCCATTCTTCGCGCGTAATTCGTCCAGAAATTCCGCGGCGGGCCGCGTGCGGCCGGCCTTCACGTCCTCGTACGCCTCGCGGACGGCTTCCACAGTTTCGTTGTAGTCCTGCCGCTCCCATTCCAGCGCTTCCGCAAGCACATCGTCCAGCGCGGTTGCGGCGTCCTGCCCGTGCCGCTGCGCATAATCATCAAGCTGCGCTTTCCGTTCGGGACTGATCGGGACCATCTCCATATGCCAGGCTCTGTGACGAGTTTACTGCGCCGTACGCCTCAACGCTTTCGCGGTCCCCGCGTTCAACGATAAGGCGTCTGCCGTCGCTGCGAGTGCTCCATTCGAGTTCTCGGAATCGCGCTCGGCGCGTCACAAACTTCCCCCAACTCCATCTCCTTTCTTTCCATAACTCCCGCCTTCAACCCGCCCGTCATTGCTCCTCGCGCATGTTACCCCTTGGTCGGAACTTATGTCGTCTTCGAACCATCGCATCTCGGAGCGCCGCCTCGCGGCCAACCGCGCCAACGCGCTCAAGTCCACCGGCCCGCGCACGGCCGAAGGCAAGGCCCGTTCTTCGCTGAACGCTCTGCGCCACGGCATCACCGGCCAGGTCAGCATCATGACCGAAGAGGACCGCATCGCGCACGACCGCTTCTTCCACGAACTCATCGACAGCCTCGAACCCGTCGGCCCGCTCGAACTCCAGCTCGCTTCCTTCATCGCCGAGGATTTCTGGCGTCTCCAGCGCATCCGCGCCGTCGAAAACGACGTCTTCGCGCTCGGCTGCTTCTCGGACGCCGCCGCTATCGACGTCGCTCACCCCGAAATCCACACTTCCCTCACCCGCGCGCAAACTTTCCTCGACCATTCCAAGGAAATCGAGCGCCTCACTCTCTACGAGCAGCGCATCAACCGCTCCGTCGAGAAGAACCGTCAGCAGCTCGACGAGCTCCAGTCAAAACGCCGCGCCACCGAACGCAAAGAG
>DAIDJK010000042.1 GCA_027450225.1 Bryobacterales bacterium
CGGCTTCAGCCTCTTCGGCGAATGGCGATTAATGCAAGCAGGACCAGAGCGCCGGCCGTAGCCGCCGTATATCCGGGCTCAGGCGTTACGGTCGGTTCGAAGGGAAGCGGCGCCGGGGGGACCGGTCCGGAGGCGTGGCGGAACTTGGGGTCCGAACCGCCCCCCGATGACCCTGATTGCTCCGGCCACGTGATCCCACCGATGTTGATCTGCGTACCGTTGGCGGCGTTTCCATTGGTCTGGCCACTGCCGCGATGTACCCCAAGGCAGTCGCCCTTCCTGCCGCATGGCATTGGATTCGCGTGGCGATGACGCACGCCTTGAGCCCGATGTTGCGTACCCGGTCTTTCGAGGGCGCCCGAAGGATCGTTCGTTTGTCCCCATGCCGGTCCGATAATGATGAGCGCGGCGAGAACGGCGTCCCGCCACGCTACCCGTTTACGAATTTCCACGAATCAGGCTCCTCTTGTGGAGCAGTTGTTCCCAGTTTCAGATGAAACCGGCGAACACCGAAAGGAATAAGCGGGCCACGCCGGTACGGACTATATCCTGGGAAGTTTACGCGGCTTTCCGTATACAATCCGGGTGATGCGCATGCCACTTTGTCTGCTGATCCTCTTCTGTGGCGTTCTTGCCGCCCAGGACGTCAGCAGGATCAAGCCTCTGCCGCCACCGGGGATCGCCGTATCGACCGAGGACGAACAGGCGCTGCGCGCCGGGCTCAGCGCGCTGCAAAGCAAATTACATCTTCTGAAAGATAATCCTCACGCGCCGGACGTTGAAATTTTCGCCAAAGCGGTCCGGTTCGCTCTCGAAGATCATGAATTCTTCCGGCAGGAGCAGGTCTTCCGCGCCAAAGAACTCCTGCGCATCGGCATGGAGCGCGCGGATCAACTGGCGAGGGGAGACGCTCCCTGGACGCGCGAGACCGGGCTCGTTGTCCGGGCGTACGTTTCGAAGATCGATGGCAGCGTCCAGCCCTACGGTCTGGTGGTGCCCCCGGGCTATTCGCCCGAACGGCCGCGCAAATGGCGCGTGGATGCCTGGTTTCATGGCCGCAGCGACACCCTGAACGAAATCGATTTCCTGTGGGCGCGCCTGCACGACGCGGGCGAATTCACGCCGGAAGACACGATCGTGCTGCATCTGTACGGCCGTTATTGCAATGCCAGTCAGTTCGCAGGCGAGGTTGATTTTTTCGAAGCGCTGGATGACGTGCGGAAAAATTACGGCGTGGATGAAAATCGCATACTGGTTCGCGGGTTCAGCATGGGCGGCGCTTCGGTATGGCACATCGCGGCCCATCACGCCGGAGACTTCGCGGCCGCCCAGCCGGGCGCCGGCTTCGCCGAAACTCTCGATTACCAGAAGCACAGATATACACCCACCTGGTTTGAAGAGCGCCTGCTCCATTTCACAAACGCCACCGATTATGCCCTCAACTTTTTCCAGTTGCCCGTGATCGCTTACAACGGCGATCAGGACCCGCAGGCGCAGGCGGCGGATATCATGGCGCGCAACATGGCGGAATACGGTATGACCCTGGCGCGCATTTATGGGCGTGGCGCAGGACACAAGTACACCCCCGAAGCGAAGCAGGAGATCGAAGCCCGTATCGATGAGATTGCCGCCGCTGGACGCGATCCGTCGCCGAAACAGATCCGCTTCGAGACCTGGACCTTGAAATACAACCGGATGCGCTGGGTCACCGTGGATGCCATGGAGCGCGAATACGAGCGGGCGCGCGTCGAAGCGGATATCACCGACGATCACACCATTCGCGTGAAGACGATGAATGTCGACGCCCTGTCTTTCGACTTTGGCCCCGGCTCGCCGATACTCAACCCCGCGACGAAAATAGATCTCATCATCGATGGCGAGCGTCTCGCCGCTCCCGGCCCGCTGACGGATCGTTCGTGGACGGCGCATCTGATGAAAGCCGATCCGCCGAAGGAGAGGTCGCGGAGATCCCGGTCGCGGAAAGTCGCCCGGCAATGGACGCTGGGCGAGCAGGATTCATCAGGCCTGCGAAAGGTTCACGATCTCCAGGGTCCGATCGATGACGCTTTCATGGAACCATTCCTGATGGTGCATCCAACCGGCGCTCCAATCAATCCCGCGGTCGCAAAATGGACGCAGGCGGAAGAGGAACGCGCAATCAGGGAATGGCGCAGAATCTTCCGCGGCGATGCGCCGGTCAAGAACGACAGCGCGGTTACCAGCGAAGATATTGCAACCCGGAATCTCGTCCTCTGGGGAGATCCCTCGAGCAACAAGGTTCTGGCGGATATCGCGGACAAGCTGCCTGTTCACTGGACCGCGGATGCGATCACCATTGGAGCGCGCCGCTTCCCGGCTGAATCGGACGTCCCGGTTCTCATTTACCCGAATCCACTGAATCCGAAGCGATACGTGGTCATCAACAGCGGTCATACCTTCCGCGAATCGTCCTATGCGACGAATTCGATGCAGGTACCCGAACTGCCCGATTACGCCGTAATCGACATCAGCGCTCCCCCAGGCCCCAAATGGGCCGGGAAAATCGAAGCGGCGGGGTTTTTCGGGGAAAAATGGGAACTGCTGGAGAACGACGGCCAGTAGCCTACGCGACGCGAGGCCGGGCGCTTCTGGCGTGCCAGGCAAGGAATTCGTCCGCCTGATCCCTGCCCATGTAGCGGACAAGAGTTTCGCGACTGGTGCGGGTCAGATCCACCATCACAAAGCCGTCGAGCGTGTTTCCGAATGCAGGGTCCACGCTGAACGCCAGAAGTCTGCCGCCCAGTTTCACGTATTGCCTCACCAGAATCGGCATGCCTTTGCCATCGGGTTCGAGATCGGCAATCGGTCCGGAAAGGTCTTCCGCGCCAGGAAGCAGTTCGCAAAGCGCCTTCACCTCCCAGTCACGGACGTTCCGGCCCTTCAGCGGACGCCGCGGCCAGACAGTATCGGCGCGAAACTGGCTGAATGGATTCGCCGTCTTCATCTGTCTTTCGAAGTACCGGGCGATGACTTCGCGCGACGCCGGCGAGTACTGATTGCTGACGCTGACTGCCCCGATGAGCGTGGAATAGGCGGGCCGCCGGCAGACATAAGCGCCGATCCCTTTCCACAGCAGCATCAAAGGGGCGAACTGCCTTTGATATTCAGGCCGGACGAAAGAACGGCCAAGCTCGATTGCCGGACCCAGACGCGCGAAGAACAGCGGATGGAAGCGGAACAACGATGCCGTATAGAGGCCCTTGCGGCCGCGCTCGCGAAGCACGCGCGGTACATCGGCCAGACGATAGGAGCCGGCGATTTCCCGTCCTTCGCGGTTCCAGATAAACAGGTGGAGATAATGCGCATCGAACCGGTCGAGATCGAGCGCCTGGCCGGTGCCTTCCCCCGCCGCCCGGAAGGTGATTTCGCGAAGCCGGCCGATTTCCTTCAGAACCAGCGGGATTTGACCAGGGCCAGCCAGATAAACCGAGAATTCGCGGGTTTGCTCGAGCAGCGCGTCTGAAGGCAATGCCGCGATCTCGCGTTCGAGATCAGCCGGCGCAACAGCGTCGGCGATGGGAGCCGGCGAAGGATGCACGGCCGCAACGGCGGGGTTCCGCCGGTTGCGGTACGCGCGGCGCGCCAGGAGTTCCGAACGAAGCCGCAGATACTGAATCGCTTCTCTGTCCTCGGGAATGGAATCGAAGTAAGACGCGTCGATAGCCGATCCGACGAGAATCTCCACCGCCCTGCCCCGCTTGTTCAGCAATTCCGATGGCAGCGCGGCCGTACGAAGACGTGGATGAACCATGCCGAGCATCTGGAATCCGACGCTGTTGGCGCCCAGCACCAGAATCGGCAGAGCCCTGGCTCGCGTGATGCGGATGAGCCGGGCGGCGGTCGGAAGC
>DAIDJK010000043.1 GCA_027450225.1 Bryobacterales bacterium
TCTCAGGTGAAATCTTCACAAGTGAGAGCCGGTCGTAGATGTGGATGTTGGGCGGCTGCGCGGGAGCAGGCGCAGGCGTATCGGCCATGTGCTGTTCCTCGAAGAATTTGATGGTCTGCGCGGCGCCGTTCTCAGTCACGGTGAAATCGCTGGCCTTCAGCCCCGTTACCGGCTTGCCGTCCTTGCCGGTCACAACAACGGTTTCGACAACGAGTTGCGACTGCGTCGAAAACGTCGGCGTCTCGCCCGCATCCGATGGCTTGTTCGTCCCCACGGTTTGCGCCAGCGCCGGACTCAGCGTAAGCGCCAGCGCCGCGATCAGTTTCAGCCGGTCGAGATTTCGTGCCCCCATCAGAACCTCACTCTCGCCGTCACCTGCATGCTCCGCATCGGATTAGCCGCCACCGGCAATCCGAACTGCGCATTGTTGATCGTCGTGTTCCAAGCGGTGAAGTTCACGTGATTCAGCGCATTCGTCGCGTCGAGACGAATGTCCAGATTGAACCGGTCGCTCAGCCGGAACGTTCTCGCCAGAGCCGCACCCAGGCTGAACTGCGATGGACCGATGATCGAATTTCGCCCCGCATTTCCCCACTGGCCCGCGGCGGGCGCCGCATACGCCGCCGGATTGAGGAAGAATCCAGCGGGCGCGGAGTAGAGGGGAGCGCCCGTATACGCCGGCCGAATCGATCCCGTTACGGCTGTACCCGGAACCGGTTCGAGATACATCGGCGTCTCCGGCAATCCGCTTCCCGCCGTGATCTGCGATAGCACGGTCCAGTCCTTGAAAAGCGCGCCCCGCCATCCGCTCAGCAGCGTGCCGCCCGCCATGCCCATGCCGGTGGTGTACTGGAACTGCGCATTCAGCAGATGCCGTTGATCGAACGACGACAACCCGCGTTCAGCCGCCAGATTGAGCCAGTTCTGCGCAATCGCCAGATTCAGCGGCCCGGAGTTGTTCATCACGGCGCCCTGCGGCTGCCCGCTCTGCGGACCAGTGCCCTGGGAAAATCCCGGCTGGCCCCCGAGAGCTGCCGCATCATCTATCGATTTCGAATACGTGTATTGCAGGCTCGCAGTGAACCCGCTGTGAAGCCGGCGCCGCAACTGCAGCATTCCTGCCTCGCGGGTCGAATTGCCGTTCGACGTGAGATACGCATAACCGGCCGGACAAAGCGGGCACGGGTCCACCGCGCCCGGCGCATAGGTATCAGGCAGGAATTCCTGCATCTGCCGCGTTCCCTTGATTCCGAGATACGTCGCGGTCAACTGCAGCGAGCCCGGCAGATCGCGCTGGATCGAGGCCTGCCAGGTCTGCGCATAGCCCACGCGGAAATTTGGATCGACCCCGAACGTGTTCGGAGAATTCGCAGGCGCAGCGTTCAGGCCGTTGGCCAGCGTCAAAGGATTCGCCGTCGAATTCTGCACGTTCAGACTTTTGGAAAGCGGGGACTGCTGCGCCATTTCGACGGCGATCGTCTGATACACAGAAGTGTTGTAGTAAACCCCGTATCCCGCCCGCACCACGAGCGAGGAACCGGCGAGTGGCCGCCACGCGATCGCCACCCGCGGCTCGAAAGCGCTCTTGTCCGGCGCAAGCAGCGAATCCGGATAACGCCGGCCTGTGAGTGGACCGATGGGATTGCGCGCCACTACCGGGGCTTCGTTTGAAAAGCCGGGCGTCACATCCAGATTCACCAGCCGTCCGTAGAGCTCCGTTATCGGCGCGCCGTATTCCCATCGCACGCCGGCGTTCAGCGTGAACTCGGGCGTCATGCGCCAGTCGTCCGTGAAATACGCATCGTAAGCCGACTCGCGGAAATATTTGTCCGCGTTGCCGAAAGCGATCGACGCAGCATCCGGCACACCGAGCAGAAAATCAGCGAAATCCGAGCCCGTGGCAGCGCCCGTAAACGTGAAGCCGCCGCGCGGATTCTGCTGCTGCAGGTCGTTGAATTCCTGGCGCCGGAAATCGCCGCCGAACGAGAAGTTATGGCGATTGCGATTCCATGTCATCGCATCCGAGATCGACGACGTCTGGTTCCGGTTCCACGCGCTCTGCGCATCGGATAATCCCGCGATGCCGCTTGAGAACGTCAAAGCCGGAGGGCCCCAGTTCGCCGGACTCTGATCGTTCCCGTTGATCCCCGCGGCGCCTGAAACGTTCAAACGATTATCGAAGAATGGGGTGACGCGGGTGGAGAACCGGTTGAACCGCACGCCCAGCGTCACAAAGAATCGCTGTGCATAACGATGCGACCAGTTCACGCCCGCGTTCACTCCGAAAGTGTCCGTGGTGTCGACGAAGTTGAACACACTCGGATTGCTCGCCCGCTGGTCCTGAAACGCGAAGTCGCCATACACCTGATCCCTGCGCCCCAGCGACTTGTTCATACGCAGCTGCATCGCGTCCGCGTGCATCGGCGAAACGATCGCGATCTGGTAGTTGTATCTCGCGGCGAGGTCGAAGTTTGGCAACGGATAAAGGCTCATCAGCGAAGCAGCCTGAGGAGAAATCCGGCTCGCCGGAATCACGTTCCCCGGAAAGGGCGCTTTCGTCACCGGATCGACGATCAAAGACGGCAGCGCCGAAAAATCTCCGCGGCGTTCCGCCGGCGTGGGCATTAATGACGATTGCGTATTTGCAGTACTGTTGCGCGTCCACTGGTAAGCAAGAAAGAAGTTCGGTCCGTTCGGCATCAGATGCGGAATGCGCAGCGGCCCTCCCAGCGTCGCGATGCCCGTAACGCGGCTGTACGCGGGCTTCGGCGTGTCCTGTCCGGTCAGCGAGAAGGTCCGCGCATCGAAGGCCGAATTATCCAGAATCAGTCCCAGCCCGCCGGTGTACGCCCAGCGGCCGCCCGTTCGATTGTTGCCGAACGCGGGAAACTGCGCGAACGGTGACGATGCGCCATTGTTTACGCTGCCATTCACCAGCAGTCCATCGGCTGCGCGATCGTTCAATTCGCTTGAAGCGGGCGGCGCTGAGCCGGCCGCCTGTGTTGCGGTATTCTTCTTCTCCGCCTTCTCCGCCGTATTCTGGTTGGCCGGCGTTCCCGTGCCCGAGACGACCGGCACGGGTGGCGGAGACGCCGTTCGCATCACCGGCGTGGCGTTTTTGATCTGATCGATCGCCAGCGGCTTCATCTCAAACTTCCCTGGCGACGTACCCGCCGTGATCGTGACCTGCTGCTTCTGCGTCTCGAAGGCGGTCATCTCCACCTGAACGGTCCACGCACCGTCCGCCAGATCCGCGAAAATGAAATTCCCCTGCTGGTCTGTGACGGCCGTCAGCAGTCTGCCGTCGCGCGCAGCCGTCACGATCGCGCCGGGAAGCGGTAATCCGCCGAACGTCACCTCGCCGTGATATTCGGCCGCGCGAAGCAAAACCGCACATAAAAGCGCCGCGAGCCCGGCAGCCCTGAATGAACGCATTCGTTAGTTTTCCGTTGGCTGGTTTTCTGTTCCCGTTCGTCTGCGTCCTGCACCGCAAGAAACCCTCGGCCACTTCGCCGTTCAGTTGCCGGACGGCCTCTCCACCTGATCGATCACCAGAACCGTCACCGGCGCTTTCGTCGCGCCAGTTTCAACCCGAGCTGCTCCTGAATGGCAGTGAACAATGACGGGCCGTTCGCATCGGCCGCTTCCGTATTGGATATCCATTTCAGGCCCATATTGAAAGCGCCCTCGATTCCCGTCCGATCGATCACCGGTCGACCGATCTGGCGCGCCAGATTCTCGGCCAGCATCCCGACAGTTCCGTCATCCACCTTCACCAACCCCGGGCCTGTCGTGATTCCTTCTGTCGCCGGCCCCTCGACTCGCATCAGCTTCGGTCCACCCTTCGCAATCACCAGCGCATAAGCCGGCATCACCCGTGTCGCCTCGTGCGTCTTCAGCGCGAATCGCTCCTCGAGAAGATGACGCATTCTCACGAATCTTCGTTCAAAATCATCATCGGGCGCCTCCGCATCGATGGTGAACAACTGCGAATCCGCCCAGCCCGGCGCGCCCTCGATCTGGAAGCGCTGAAGCTTCCATGCGTAGCCGATGAGAAACTTTACCGTTACATTCGTAAGCGACACTCGCCCGGGACTCGACCGCATCGACATTCCGTTGAAAGAGGGATCCCCTGGCTTCACCGAAGCCACTTCGAACGAATCTGCCTGCCCGAGCAGAGCGGCGGCCGTGGCAGCAGCCGCAATCAGGCATTTCCACGCCAGCCGCATCCCGCCATTCTCGCCTAATTCGCGCTCGGCCTCTCGACGTGATCGATCACCAGCATCTGCACCGGCCCCTTCGATGATTCGAGCTTCAACCCGAGTTGCTCCTGCAGCGCCGTAAAGAGTGATGGCCCGTTCGGATCCGGAGGCGGTGGCTCGTTCGGTCCAGGAGGTCCGGGCGGTCCCGGCATCATCATCATTTCGGAGGCATCCGGCGTCCATGTCAGCGTGTAATTGTAGAAGCCTTTCAGTCCCGTCCTGTCCTCCACCGGCCTGCCCACGCGCTCGCTCAGCGACTTCGCCAGATCCGCCACCTGTACCGACGTGCCCATCAACTCTCCCCGGCCCATCCTCATTTGCCGCGGCTTTCCCGGTCCCGGTTTCTCCACTTCGGTCAGTTTCTGGCCGCCCTTCGCCACCACCAGCGCGTACACCGGCATCTCTTTCGATTCGCGATGCGCCTTCAACCCGAAGCGCTCTTCGAGCAGCGATTGCAAACACGCCTGCAGGCGTTTCGAAAAAGCTTCCATCTGTTCGACACTCATCTTCCGTTGATCTATATCGTCCGCGCCGCCCATCTTCGCATCGATGTTCCATCGCTCCGTCTTGACCCAATCCGGGGCCCCGGTAATCTGAAAATCCTGAACTTCGTACGCCTGGCGGATCAACATAATCACCGGCACATTGGCGGTTGTCATGCGTCCGCCGGGCTGGAGCCGGATCATCACGCGCCGGTCCGCCGGATCGCCCGGTTTAATCGATGCGACTTCAAACGATTCCTGCGCCGCGGCCGCCACGCCCACCAGCAGCGCCGCAACGGCAAGAGTTTTCAGCAAGCTCTTCACAGGCAATACTCCTCAATTCGCCGAAGGATTCCCGGCGTGGTCGGTCACAAGAATCTCCATCGGGCCGTTTGACGGCTCCAGGGCCGGAAGCGCGACTGCCGCAACAAGGCGAACAATGAAAAGGTTCGCGCGCTTCGCAACCGATACCCCTAATTGGCCGAAGGTTTTTCGATGTGGTCGATGACGAGAAGTTCCACCGGCCCTTTCGCAGCTTCGAGCCCCCGCAGCAGCACAGCGCCATAAGAATCGTGGCGATCGGCGCGCCGGTTTTCCTGGTGGCCTGCGGCATCGCGAAACATGTACGAAAAACCTGGTCGATCTGTTCCATCGGTCTCGCGACCACCGCGCTCGCCGCAACCTGCGCCGCCCTGCCCCTCACATCCGATCCCAGCGCCACCAGCGGCGCGAACGGAACCAGAAATTTCATTGACGCGGCAAACCACACCCGGTACTGCGCGGCCGCGGAATTATTTCGCAGCGACAGGGCCACCACCGTCGCGAAAACGGTGGATTGCAATAAATGGACGATCACCGGCGTCATCCTTTAGTTCTCCGTCGGTCTTTTAACGTGCTCGATCGT
>DAIDJK010000044.1 GCA_027450225.1 Bryobacterales bacterium
GCCATGTTCTTCGCTGCTCTTCGGCACGAAGGATTTTCCGCCTCGGACATCGCTCTCATGTCCCAGACCAACCCGGCCCGCGCGCTCGGATTGAAATGAAGGCGCTCGAAAAAACGAAGCCAGCCGGTTCCGGTCCTGCGCGGTCGGGATTTTTTCGCGCTGCAGCGTCAATCAGTTATCCTCCCTGCCGGAGTTGACGGGTATCGGCGTTGTGTATGCTCGGTTTGAGCGTCGGCGCCGGTCTCGCGTCCATTCATTTCGCCGGTTCGATATAATCCCGCTTTCGTTCGAAGGACGCCAATTATGTCGACTACCGACGCGCCTCGCCGAGGCTTCCTCCGCAAACTTGCCGGAATTACCGGCTTCGGAGCCGCGGCTGCGGCCGCACAGAATGTGTCTCAACCCGGCGCATCGTCATCTGCCGAAACCGAACTCCCCTCTTACGCCCGCGCGCAGAACTGCAAATCGCTCAAGCAATCCAGTTACGACCGCACCGGAGGCAATGCCGATTCCTGGCGCATCGAGCCCGGCGCCACCCGCGACGTGTTCCGCTCGGACGGGCCGGGCGTTGTTACCCACATCTGGTTCACCATCGCCGCGCCCAGCCCGAATCACCTGAAGGAAATTGTGCTCCGCGCTTACTGGGACGGCTCGAACAAACCCAGCATCGAGACTCCGGTCGGCGATTTCTTCGGCCTCAATCTCGGCCAGTATGTGGTCTATCAATCGGCGTTCCTGAACTGTTCTTCCATCAAGGCGCTGAACAGTTATTTCGCCATGCCGTTCCGCCGCTCGGCGGTTATAACTGTCACGAACGAAGCCACCCAGCCGGTAAATGCGTTTTATTCGAACATCGATTACAAGCTGGTTCCTTCGATTCCGTCCGATGCCATGTACTTCCACGCGCAGTACCGGCAAAAAGCGCCAAACGAAGCCATTCACTTCCAGCCGGGCCAGAAAGAACTGAATAAGGACGGTCAAAATAACTACGTCTTCGCCGAAACCCATGGCCGCGGCCATCTGATGGGCATTACTCTGGGCGTCCTGCAGAACTCCGAGCGCTGGTTCGGGGAAGGCGACGACATGATCTTCATCGATGACCAGACGAAGCCGGCGATTACCGGCACCGGCACGGAAGACTACATCAACGGCGCCTGGGATTTCGGCGGCCGCGACGGCGCTATCCCCTTCGCGCACTTGTATAACGGAGCCCAGTTCATCCAGACGCCCGAACACGGCGGCGGCCGTTATCTGGTCTATCGCTGGCACGCGGATAACCCGGTTACCTTCGAACGCTACCTGAAACACACCATCGAGCATGGCCATGCCGACGATCGCGCCGACAACTATTACTCGGTGTGCTACTGGTACCAGTCCGAACCTTCGAACGATTTCCCGGCGCTTCCACCGGTGGAAGCCCGCATTCCCGTTCTCAAAACGAGCTGACCTATGAAAAAGACCGTTTTCCTCTTATCCGCCTTATCGCTCTTTGCCGCCCTGCCGGCCGGCTACGATCACTTCACGGCGCAGCAACTTGCCGAACGAACCCATGCGCTGAACGCGAACGTGAAGGATGGCCTCGCCACCGAGACTCTCGCCAAATGGGGCAACCACCTGGCGATGCTCGTTCACCGGACGGCGAGCGGCGAGGCCGAATTCCATGAAAATCAGGCCGATATCATCGTGGTCCGCAGCGGAGCCGGTTCCATCATCGTCGGCGGTGAAGTGGAAGGCGGCAAAACCACCGCCCCCGGCGAAATCCGCGGCAGCGGCATCAAAGGCGGAGAGAAGCAGGCGCTGCATACCGGCGACCTGGTTCACGTTCCGCCAAAGACGCCGCACCAGGTTGTCCTGGGGTCGGGTCAGACCATCGATTACTTCGCGATCAAGGTTGACGCGCAGTAAGAATCAACTTAGAGAAGGGGATTCTCTTGTCAGTCTTGCCACAACAACGGACAAAAAATCCTTTCTCTGATAGAGAAGGGCCTTCCAGCTGCAGAAATCGCCCAGAGGGTCGGCGTGGGAATAATGGTAGTCGCCGGCTACAAGGCGGCGCGTTCGAGAGCCGAGAGCGACGAGGTGACGGATGCCCTCGAAGCCACGATCGGACTCGAGCGAGACCTTCAGGGTGCACTTCGCAGGAATATCGAACAGCTCGA
>DAIDJK010000045.1 GCA_027450225.1 Bryobacterales bacterium
CGTCTAATTCACGAACCTTCGCACGCGAACGCTGTTCACCAGCCCCAGCATCAGGAACATCGACCAGATGCTCGAGCCGCCATAGCTCATCAGCGGCAGCGGGATTCCGGTCACCGGCATTCGTCCCACCACCATCCCGACATTCACCAGGATGTGAAACAGCAGCAGCGCGCCCACGCCCATGCATATGAACAGCCCGGCGCGGTCCGGGGCGGTCTGGGCGTTGTGAACGATCTGCATCAGCAGAGCGAAGTAGAGCATCAGCATGAAAATCACGCCGACAAAGCCGTGCTCTTCGGCGAACGCGGAGAAGATGAAGTCGGTGTGCGGAACAGGCAGGAAGCGAAGCTGGGTCTGGCTGCCGTGCGTGACGCCTTTGCCCCACGTGCCGCCCGCGCCGACCGCGATTTTCGACTGGATGAGCTGGTAGCCGGTACCCTGCGGGTCGCGCTCCGGATCGAGGAAGCTGACGATGCGCGCCTTCTGGTAAGGCTGCAGCGAGGTGAACGCGATGGGCAGAATAACGATCGCGACCACGGCGATGGCGAGCCAGTACTTCCAGGGCATGCCGGCGAGAAAGACGCCGACGCCGAGGATTGGGAGATAGGTCAGCGCAGTGCCGAGGTCCGGCTCTTTGGCGATGAGCGCCATCGGCAGCAGAATCAGGCCCCCGAGTTTGAGCAGGTCACGGAATTCGAGAACGTCGGTCCGGAGTTCGATCAGAAAGCGCGAAACCAGGAGAATGACGACGATCTTCGCGAACTCGGATACCTGAAGATGAACGCCGCCGGGCAGCGGAAGCCAGCGCGTGGAACCCCAGGCGCGCTTGCCGACGATCAGCACCGCCACCAGCAGCACTAGAGCGGCGATGTACATGGGCCAGACGCGCTGCATCAGGGCGTGATAATCCGCCGCCGTCATGATCCACATCAGGAAGATGCCGGCGGCGATGTAGACGATCTGCTTCCACCAGTTGTCGTGGAACATGGCAACCGAGTGCGTCGCCGAGAAGATCTGAAGTACGCCGACGGCGCAAATGGCGAGCACGAGCAGGAACATCGCCCAGTCGAAATCGCGGATACCAGCGAATTGGAACATGGATTCGTTATTTTTGCGAAAAGACGCGGCCCGTCATCGGGGCGAAGTGGGTTCCTGTCTGGGCATGGGAGGCGGAGCGGGCGCGGCGGGAGGCATCATGGCGGCGGCCAGCGAATTCGCCGGGTTCTGCTTCTGCAGCGCTTCCTCGGCGAGCCGCTTTTTCTTGTCGAAGTAGGCGACCATCACGTCCCGCGCGATGGGCGCGGCGAACTGGCCGTGCAGGCCCGAATTCTCCCAGAGCACCGCGATCACGATTTCAGGGTCGTAGCAGGGCGCATATTCGACGAACCACGTGTTGTCCTTCAGGTCCTTGTGCGCCGCCTCGTATTTATAGGAAGCCACCTGAGCGGAGCCGGTCTTGCCGCACACGTCGATGCCCGGCAGTTTCGCGCGCACGCCCGTGCCGCCTTCATTCACAACGCCATACATGCCGGAAACGATGCGCTTCACGTTGTCCGGATTGAGCGCCCATTCATGCGGCTTCTCGGTTTTCGTCCCCGAGAGCAGCAGGTGAGGCGTATGCCACACGCCGCCCACGGCCAGACCCCCAATGGCGCGCGCCAGCTGCAGAGGCGTGACCGTGAGCGCGCCCTGGCCGATTGAGACCGATATGGTCTCGCCCGCGAACCATTTCTGGCGAAAATTGCGCAATTTCCATTCTTCCGAAGGAACCGTGCCGGAAGCTTCGTTCGGAAGATCGATGCCGGTTTTTGCGCCAAGCCCGGCCTGGTGCGCGTAAAATGCGATGTTCTCGATGCCCGTCTTGTTGCCGACGTTATAGAAATAGACATCGCAGGATTGCACGATGCCGCGGTGCAGCGAAACCGCGCCGTGCACGCCCCAGCACTTGTAGTAATGCCCGTAGAAGGTCGCGCCGCCGGGGCAGTGGAACTCCGTGTCTTCTGTAATCGAGCCGGTTTCAAGACCAGCCAGCCCGACAATCGGCTTGAAAGTCGAGCCGGGGGCGAACTGCGCCTGGATCGCGCGCGCCAGCAGCGGGTTGCCGGGGTCGTCGGTCAGTTCCTTCCAGTCGGAAGATTTGATGCGAACGGCGAATTTGTTCGGGTCGAAGCTGGGCCGCGAGGCCATCGCGAGGACTTCGCCGTTCTTCGGATTGAGCGCCACCACTGAGCCCCGCTTGCCCTGCAGCGCGAGTTCGGCCACCACCTGAAGGTCGAGATCGATTGTGAGCTGGAGATTCTTGCCCGGAACGGCCGGCTTGATGCCGAGAACCTCGCGCTCCTTGCCGAGATTGTCCACCACGCTCTGGCGCTCGCCATCGACCCCCATCAGGATGTCGTTGTATTCCTTTTCGATGCCGGTCTTGCCTATGATCTGCCCCTGATTGTATTTGGCGTAATCGGGGTTATCGAGCTCGGATTCGCTGATTTCACCGGTGTAGCCGATGACGTGCGCCAGAATCCCGTTGTCCGGATACAGGCGGCGCTGCGATTCGATCAGTTCCATTTCGGGAAAAGTCTCCGAATCGCGATGAGATTCGACGAAGGCCAGATCGGCCGGGGTCAGCTCTTCCTTGATGATGATGGGCTCGTATTTCGGGCGGCCTTTATAGTGGTTCAGCTTGCTCGTCAGATCGTCGTAATCGAGATGAAGGCCGTCGGCGATTTCGCGAATATGTTCGGGCTTGAGGTTTTCGCGGGAAAGAATCAGGCTCCACGTCGAGTGATTATCGACAATCACGCGGCCGTCCCGATCGAGGATTTTGCCCCGGGGCGCCACGATCGGCAATGATTTGATGCGGTTACGCTCGGCGCGCTCGTTATAAATTTCCGGGCTTTTGATCTGTAATTCCCAGAATCCCGAGACGAGAAACAGAAAAATGGCGACGGCCGCGTATTGAAATACGGCGAGCTTGGCGGACGCGGAACTGGTATCGTCCCGCTGCTCGAGCGGATGAACAGTGGGGGCGCGCTGTTCAGTATGGGGTTCGACGGTCGGGAAGCGCACGGTAAAGCGCGGACGCTGATTCAAGAGTAACAGAAAAGCGGGTACTGGAACTGGAAGCCCCACGGGATGCGCCAAATACGCCCAAAACGGGCTTCGACGAACGTAGAATGATCAGCAATGTGGATGCGTCAGGGGTTGCGCCCCTTCGTGGTGATTCTGGTTCTGTTGACAGTGTGCGCGAGCGGATTCGGGAGAACCGCACGGCATCGGGGATCGAGGTTGCGTGGCCGGGGAGGGGCCTCCACCCGGTACGTCCATCCTTATATGAGGCGGGACGGCAAGATGGTCGAGGGTTACAGCCGCCGGAGGGCGGCCAAATAA
Organism: Bryobacterales bacterium; assembly: GCA_027450225.1. Taxonomy (GTDB): domain Bacteria; phylum Acidobacteriota; class Terriglobia; order Bryobacterales; family Bryobacteraceae; genus BOG-234. Next base: position 3,388 of record DAIDJK010000045.1, read on the forward strand.
AGACTCGCCACCGGAGCTTACTGCTTACTCGGTTCCACTGGATCTGGGTGCGCGTGGGCGCCGGAAAACGATCTGACAGGGCGATCAGCCTGCGCGTCGGAGTGGCGCGCGTTCCGACGCAGCGTGAAGCACAGGAGCGGGAACCGGGGTCTTGGTTTCCGATCTGG
>DAIDJK010000046.1 GCA_027450225.1 Bryobacterales bacterium
ATGCCCGCGATCCGCTTCGGGGCGAGTTCAGTCCTTTTTCGTGAAGCCCCTGTTCGGCAGCCGGGCGGTTTGCGGCGAACTCTGGTTTATCTTTCCGTGGCCGCGTCGCTGCTGGTGGCGGCGGCCGCGGGCATGCGCCTGGGTTACTGGCCGGCGACATGGCCCGCGCCGTGGAGCGCTCCGTCAACGCCGCTGACGCTCGATGTGGCGGACGATCACGGCGCCATGCTTTTTCACTGGAACCGGAACGCCGTTGCGGGCGCGGACAGCGGGCGGCTGCTGGTGAACGATGCCGGTGAGCTTTCGGTATTTGCGCTCAGCCGCGACAGCCTCGCTTCCGGCGAGTTCCGTTACGTGAGAAAGTCCGATCGCGTGGTGGCGAAGCTCGCGGTGGGCGATCAGGAAGCGCGAGCGGTGTATTTCGGCGGCACGCCGAAACAGCCCTGAGCCGCGGATCTCTGTAATCCCACGCACCCGTTCCGCCACTGGGCCACGCCGGTTTGTGCTGAACTGAAGCCGAGTGGAGCCGCGGGGAGCCAGCGCGAGCAGCGCGATTCAGAGCGCGAGCAGCGCGATTCAGATGGATGCGCTGGCCGCGCCCGAAACCGGCGCCCAGACGGCCCCGACGCCCGCGCGCGCCGCCGCCGAAACCCGCCTTCCCGGCGTGGACTCCATCCGCTTCTGGCTCGCCATGTGGGTCTTCTACTCCCACTTCTTCCCGCGCATGGATGAGGTGGGCAAAGCCACGCCCCTGCGCGCCGCGCTCTCCGGGCTGATTCACAATTTCTTCAACGGGCCAGCCGCGGTAATCGGATTCTTTCTGATTTCCGGGCTGTGCATCCACTGGCCGTACCGCTCCAGCGCGGGGACTCCCGCGGCGGGCCTGAACGCGGCGAAGTTCTACGCGCGCCGCTACGTGCGGATTGCGATCCCGCTGCTGGCCGCGCTCGCCATCGTGAAACTGACGCGCTCCGACATGATGTGGTTCTACGATTCCATCCTGTGGAGTCTGGTTGCGGAACTGGCGTACTACACGCTGTATCCGGCGCTGCTGCGAGCGATACGCCGCTTCGGCTTCGGCAGGGTGATCGCCGCCGCATATGCGGTCTGCGGCCTGATCCTCGCGCTGCATCCGCGCGCGCTGAATATCTACGATCCGGGCGCAGGCCTGGTGTGGGCGATGTGCCTGCCGACGTGGCTGCTCGGTTGCCATCTCGCCGAGTCCGCGCCACGGACGCCCACGCCGCGCGCGGCCACGGTCTGGATGTTCCGGATATTGATTTGGGGGCTTTCCTTCGCCGCGAGCGTGCTGCGCTTTCACACGCCGGTCGGTTATCCGGTTTCACTCACCCTGCTGGGACCGGCGATGTACTGGTGGCTGAAGCTCGAATTCGCGTGGCACCGGCGCGACGGCGCGTTCCTCGCCTTCGAATTCCCCGGGCAATTCAGCTACTCGATTTACCTCATGCATGGTCTTGCGGTGTCGCTTGTGGCGCTTCTCATCGCGCGAGCAAATGCCGCGCTGCTGGTGGTGGCGCAGACGTGCGCGGTTCTGGTGGTGAGCTATGTCTTCTTCCTGCTGGTGGAGCGGCCGTCGCACCTGCTGGCGCGGCGGGTGGCCCGGCTGATCCGCTGAGGTTTGAAATAGCCGATGCACCGAATCGGGGCAGTGGCGTTGACCCGATTTGTACGCTATGTCACCATCGGATTGCGTTTTTCGGCCGCCCGCGGCAGCGGAGCGGCGGAACCCGGGTGGGTCGATGCCCGGCGCTCAATCCTGAATACCCGTACAGCAAGCGAGCAGGGCCATTTTGGCGTCACAACTTCAGTTTGTCGGCCGCCGCCTGCCCCGAAACCAGGTGGTAGATGCGGCGAAGGGAATTGCCATTATTCTCATGGTGCTGGGGCACATCACCGGCGGGCTTCTGGCCGCGAAGGTGCTGTCCGGCGGCGGCTTCGGCCCCGGTCTCTACGCCGGGCTGTACCTGTTCCACATGCCGGCATTCATGCTGCTCTCCGGGCTGTTCCTCGAAGGCTCGCTCGGCCGGCGCGGGATAGCGGCTTTCGCGGCGGACCGCATCGGAACGCTGTATCTGCCGGCGATTCTGTGGACTTCGATCACGTTCGCCTCGCTGGTGGCGTTTCAGCCGTTCGTACACACGCGTCCGAACGCCGGTATGATCGTGGCCGCGTTTTATTCGCCGAAAAGCGAGTTCTGGTTTCTTTCCACGCTGCTTTATCTCTCGATCGGATACGCGCTGCTGCGGCTCATCCGTGTTCCCGCAGCCGCTCTGCTGGCGGCGTGCCTGGTGACATTTCTGATCATCGGCGACGCGGAAAGCAATATCGCGGGACATTTCGCGTGGTGGGGGATGTGGCTGTTTTCCGTCGTGATACTGCGGGGCGCGGTTGACGAGCGGCTGCCCGCACTGCCTGTGCCAGGGATGGCGGCTCT
>DAIDJK010000047.1 GCA_027450225.1 Bryobacterales bacterium
ATCGAAAGCCCAAGACCGTAGCCCTGTCCGGTGCGCGCCTTGTCCGCCCTGTAAAACCGTTTGAAAATGTGCGGCAAATCCGCAGGTTCAATGCCAGGGCCGCCGTCGGAAATCGAAATCGCTGCGCGCGAGTCCGCAACACGGAATTCGACGTCGATCCGGCCATCGTTCGGGGAATATTTGATCGCGGTATCGAGCAGTGCGGTGAACATACGCTCGAGTGCGGCGCGGTTCGCCGGTATCATGACAGGCGCCATGCCGGGTTCGAAACCAATGATCCGGATTCCCCGCCCGCGGGCGAGTGGCTCAACCGCACGCGCAGCCTGCCGGACGATGGCGCACAAATCCTCCTCGGCTCCTGGGAGAGCGGCGGAGCCCGCATCACTGCGCGCCAGAAAAAGCAGATCCTCCACCAGCGCGGTCATTCGTTCGGCTTCCTCCGCGATGCCGGCGATCGATTCACGATAGGAATCGGCCGTTCGCGCTCTGCGCAGAGCGATCTCCGCGCTGGCCCGGATTACCGCAAGCGGCGTTCTGAGTTCGTGTGAAGCGTCGGCCACGAATTGGGAGAGCGTGGCTACGGCGGCTTCGAGGCGCGCCAGCATCGTGTTGAAAGCTTCAGCCAGCCGCTCGAGTTCATCGCCGGTTCTCGGAATTTCGAGACGCACCGAGAGGTTCTCGATTGAGATCGCATGCGCGGTGTTCGCGATGTCGGCCACGGGTTTGAGCGCGCGGCGGCTCAGCAGCCAGCCACCCAGGCAGGCGATCAACATCGCGAACGGCGCAAGCGTAAAGAGTTCGAACTGCAGAAGCGCGATGGTGTGGCGAATGGGTTTCATGGATTCACCGGCCACGATTCGGAGCGGGACGCCGTTGCGGTCGGCGAAGGTTCGTTCGAGCGTGCGGAACCTGGCCCCGGTTCCCGGGTTTTTCGGGTACCGGAAGAACAGCCCGCGCGGACCGGTAAGCTCGATCGAGCTGCCGGGCGGCAGCGCCGCGCAAAATTCGGCGAGTTCGTCGACAAGATCACCGGATCTTATCTCCGCCGATTCGACGAGAAAATAGTTTTCAAAGCGGATGACGCGGCCGCTTAGTTCCTCATCCATTTCGGAGAGAAGCCGGCGTTCGAGAGAGAAGCGGATCAGGACGCCGAACAGCAGAAGCGCCGCGGCGAGAGCGACGGAGTACCAGACCGCAAGCCTCCACCGGATGGAGCGCCGCATCAGGAAGGCTCCCGCAGCATGTAGCCGGCTCCTCGCACCGTGTGGATCAGCCGGGGCTGGCGGAAGTCCAGCTTCACCCGCAACAGGCGAACGAAGGCTTCGAGAGTATTTTCGTTCACCTCGCAGCCAAAGCCCCATACGCCTTCGAGAATGCTTTCGCGCTCCAGCACCCGGCCCTTGTTGCGCATCAGCAATTCCAGAAGGCGATATTCGCGCGGCGTGAGGTGCACCGGCTCTCCGGCTCGGGTCACTTCGCGGGTAGCCGGATCGAGCCGGACATCGGCCACGGTCAGCACGGGAGCGTGGGGAATGGCGCCGCGCCGGCTGACGGCGCGCAAGCGGGCGAGCAGCACATCGAAGGAGAAGGGTTTTGTCAGGTAATCGTCGGCCCCGGAGTCCAGCCCGCGGATGACATCCTTGTCGGAGTCGCGCGCCGTCAGCATCAGTACCGGCGTCTGATTGCGGCCCTCGCGAAGGCGCTTTGCCACCGCAAGACCGTCGATTCGTGGCAGCATGACGTCCAGCACGATCACGTCGAAAGCGGCCGAGTGCGCCATCTCCAACGCTTCGACGCCATCTCGCGCCACAACGACGTGATGGCCTTCCTCTTCGAGCCCGGCTTCGAGAAGGCTTGCCATGCGCGGCTCGTCTTCGGCCAGCAGCAACTGCATGACACGATGCTAACTGATCGCATGCCAGCCCGCTTTCAGCCATTTTTCAGTCTCGCTTCGCACCCTGAGGGGTTGAACATCGGACCGTTCAGGATCGCGGCCATTTTTTGTGCGCTGTCCGCCGCTTTCGCCCAGAGCCCGCCGCCTGCTTCCCCGCCCGTCATCACGCTCGAGGACGCCCTCGGCCGCGCCCGGCAATACAGTGGGCAGATTCAGACGGCGAACTTTGCGGTCCGCCAGGCGCATGAGGATCGCGTGCAGGTCAATGCGGCAAGGTTGCCGCAGGTCAGCGGCCTCAATCAGTACATCTACACAGAAGGCAACGGAACGCCTTCGGGCGTATTCGTCGCCAACGACGGCGTTCATGTTTACAACGAGCAGTTGAATGCGCACGAAGAGTTGCTGGCGTTTCTGCGGCGTGGCGAAATTCATCGCGCCATGGCGGCGGAGGCAGTGGCCCGGGCCAGAGTGGAGATTGCTGGTCGCGGGCTGAACGCGACGGTGATTCAGGATTACTTCGCGATCGCCGTGGCCAAACACAAATTCGTGAATGCACAGGCAAGTCTGCAGAATTCCCGGCAATTCCTGGATATCACGCAAAAGCAGGAGCAGGCGGGCGAGGCGGCGCACGCGGACGTAATCAAGGCGCAAATCGATGCCCAGCAGCGCGAGCGCGATCTCGCAGACGCGCAACTGGCGATTGAGAAGGCGAAAATCGTCCTCGGAGTGCTGATCTTTCCGGATTTCAGCTCCGGTTTCGACGTGGTGGACGACATGGCGGCGCAGGCTCTTCTGCCCCCGATAACCGAAGCCGAAGCACAGGCCAAAGCGACCAGTCCCGATCTGCTGGCGGCGAAGTCGACAGTGGACCAGGCCGGTTACGATGTGACGGTGGCGCGCTATGCATACCTGCCTTCATTCGCGCTGGATGTCTGGTATGGGATTGATGCGAACCAGTTCGCGGCTACGAGCAGCGAAGCACAGGCCACAGGCCGCAGCACGCTGCCGAACTATCTTGTAGAAAACCGCCAGAACCTCGGTTATGTGGCGCAGGCTACGCTGAACATTCCGCTGTGGAACTGGGGCGCGATCCGCAGCAAAGTGAAACAGGCGCAGCTTCGGGAAGAGCAGGCGCGGAACGATCTCACAGTCGCGCAGAAGACGCTGGCGGCGAATCTGCAGGCTTACTATGCCGAAGCGCAGGTGTCGCAGAATCAGATTGCATCGCTGCGAAGTTCCGCCGACCTGGCGGCGGAGAGCCTCCGATTGACGCTTCTTCGTTATCAGGCCGGCGAGGCCATCGCGCTCGAGGTGGTGGACGCGCAATCGACGCTCGCGCTGGCGCGCAACGCGTACGAGGATGGGCTCATGCGGTTCCGCGTGGCGCTGGCCAATCTTCAGACTTTAACGGGGAGGTTATAGATGGGGCGGCTCGAACAGAGTTTAGTCCTCGCGCTGACCGCGATGCTTCTGTTCGGCTGCGGCAAAGCGAGCACCGGCGAGGGCGGCGCCGAAACCGAAGCCGCCGCGCCCGTGGAGGTGGAAGCGGCACGGCGCGGGCCGATCGATCACGTTGTAGCGGCCGACGCGGTGCTCTATCCGGTGGATCAATCGAACGTCATGTCGAAGATATCCGCGCCGGTGGAGCGCGTGCTCGTCAATCGCGGCGATCATGTGCGCGCGGGCCAGCTGTTGGCCGTACTCGAAAATCGTGATCTCTCCGCCGCCGTCGGCGAGAGCCGCGGCCAGTTCGAACAGGCGCAGGCCGCCTATCAGACGACCACCGGCGCAACAGTGCCTGAAGACCGGACCAAAGCCCAGACGGATGTGCAATCGACCGCACAGGCGCTCGAGGCGGCGCGGCGGCTTTACGAAAATCGGGTCGCGCTGGTGAAGGAAGGCGCGCTCGCCCAGAAACTGGCCGACGACGCGAAGGTCGCAATGGTGCAGGCGCAAAGCGCATATGAAACGGCGCAGCGGCATCTGGAAGCTCTGAACCAGGTGGGCCAGAAAGCGCAGATCGCAGCGGCCCAGGCGCAGATGGACAGCGCGCAGGCGCATTTGCACAGCGCGGAGGCGATGCTTTCCTACTCGCGAATCGTGAGCCCCATCGCGGGCGTCGTATCGGACCGGCCGGTGTATCCGGGCGAGATCGCGGGCGCGGGCTCGGCCGTGGCCACCATCGTCAACATCGCGGAAATTGTCGCCCGCGCGAACATTCCCGTAAGGGAAGCGGGGGCCGTACGGGTGGGAAGACCCGCAACGATCACCGCGGCCGAAGGCACGGTCGGCGGCAAAGTGGCGGTAGTGAGTCCCGCGGTGGACCCCAGCACGACCACAGTGGAGGTCTGGGTGCGCGCCGCCAATCCCGGCGAGCGCCTGAAGCCGGGCGGCACGGCTCACATCGCGATCAATGCCGAAACCATCCAGAACGCGATTCTGGTGCCCGCATCGGCGCTGCTCAGCAACCCCGATGGCGGCGGTGACATGGTGCTGGTAGTGGGCTCGGATTCGAAGGCTCATATTCGCAAAGTGGCCGTGGGCGTACGCCAGGGGGACCTCGTCCAGATCGCGAGCGGCGTGAATGAAGGCGACCAGGTGATCACGCAGGGCGGGCTCGGGCTTGACGACAACTCAAAGGTCATCGTGAAAAAGGCCGGAGCGGCCGACGATGAAGATGCCGGCGACAACGCGGACGACAACAAGGACGCGGACGACAAGAAATGATCTCCAATGGCAGTGCGGGGCACTGGACCGAGCGTTTCGCCCGGCCGATCATTTTCGGCATTATCACGCTGGTAGTTCTGGGCGCGTATCTCGCTTTCACCATTCCGATCGCGGTATTTCCATCCACGGACTTTCCGCGCATCATCGTAGGCGTGGATAACGGGGTGGCGCCGATCAATCAGATGCAGGTGACTGTAACGCGCCCGCTCGAAGAAGCCATGAACTCGGTCCCGGGACTGGTGGACGTGCGGTCTACCACCAGCCGCGGGTCGGCTGAAATCAATCTGTTCTTCAACTGGAACGTGGACATGTTCCAGACGCTGATGTACGTGAACGCGGCAATCTCGCGGATACAGCCGGACCTGCCGCCAACCGCCAAGGTGACGGCGAACCGCCTGACTTTCGCCGCGTTCCCCATTCTTGGATACAGCATCACGTCAGACAGCATCCCACAGACGCAGCTATGGGAACTGGCAAATTACACGATCAAGCCGCGGCTGAACCGCGTGACCGGTGTTTCCATGGTTGTGCTCCAGGGCGGTCAGGTTCCGGAATTCCAGATTGAGCCCGACCCGGCGAAGCTTCTCGAATCCCAGGTGACCGTTCCCGACATTCTGGATGCGGTGGCGAAGACGAACATGATCGACTCGCCGGGCCTGATCGAGCATAATCACGAACTCGTGCTGACGCTCGTCAGCGGCCAGACGACGACGCCGAATCAGATCGGCGACATTGTGGTGAAGAACTCGCCTTCCGGCGTACCGCTGCGCGTGCACGATTTGGGCGCCGTGCGGCCGAGCGTGATGCCCGTATATACGATCGTTACGGCGAATGGAAAGCCGGCGGTTCTGCTGAACGTGTTCCGGCAACCGGCGAGCAACACGGTCGCCGTCACCGACGGCATTCAGCAGGAACTGGCCAGTATTCGCGCAGCCCTGCCGCAGGGCGTAAAAATTCAGAGTTTCTACGATCAGTCCGAACTGGTTCGGGCATCGATCAGCAGCGTGCGCGACGCGATTCTGATCGGCCTCATCCTGGCAGCCATCATTCTCGTGCTCTTTCTGCGCGACTGGGGAAGCTCCGTTGTCGCCGGACTGGTGATACCGGCGACGATCGCGATCACGCTGATCGCGCTGCGGCTGCTCGGCGAGAGCTTCGACCTGATGACGCTCGGGGGGCTCGCCGCGGCGGTCGGACTGGTGATTGACGACGCGATCGTCGTCGTCGAGAACATCGTTCTGCACCGCGACACAGGCCAAAGCCGCGCCGAGGCGATTCGCAGCGCAATCCGGGAGATTCGCATTCCGCTGGTTGGCTCGACCGTAACGCCGATCGTCGTGTTTCTTCCTTTGATCACGATCACCGGCGTGACCGGGGTATTCTTCCGCGCCCTGGCCATCACAGTTGGCACAGCGCTCCTGACTTCGCTGGGTCTCGCGTTGACGTGGACGCCCACCCTGAGCCATTTCCTGCTCCGGCGCACGGCATCGAAACACTCCACGGAAAAAACGGACCCGAAGGGACACGTCGCGACGACCGGGTTCATGGGCGCGCTGACGCGCATCTACGACCGGACGCTCCGCTTCGCGCTTCGATTCCCGCTGGTGCTCGCCGCGGCCTGCGCGCTGCTGGTGGCGGCATCGTACCTCTGCTATCAGTCGCTCGGCAGCGATCTCATGCCGGAAATGGACGAAGGCGCCTTCGTGCTCGACTACCTGATGCCGGCCGGAGCGTCGCTGGCGGATACGAACCGCGTGCTGCTCGGCGTCGAGAAAATCCTGCAGGCCGTTCCCGAAGTCTCGAACACGTCGCGGCGCACGGGGCTGCAACTCGGGCTCGCGGCAGTAACGGAAGCGAATACCGGCGATTTCCTGGTGCGGCTCAAAAACAATCGCAGCCGCGGCATCGACGACATCATTTCCGAAGTGCGCGACCAGGTAAACAAGCACTATCCACAGCTCGACGTGGAGTTCGTGCAGATTCTGCAGGACAATATCGGCGATCTGCAGGGATCTCCCGAGCCGATCGAAATCAAACTCTTCTCGCCGGACCCGGCGCTGCTGGCTGAATGGGGCCCGAAGATCGGCG
>DAIDJK010000048.1 GCA_027450225.1 Bryobacterales bacterium
ATTGCGCATTCCGCCGGCATCGACTTCGTTCTCGAAAACTGCCCCACGCCGGCGAAGCGCATGATCGAGACGATGCCCGGCGGCATCGCCATTCTCGACTACGACGGGGACGGCCGTCCGGACATTTATTTCACCAACGGCGCCGACGTTCCGTCGCTCGAAAAATCGAATCCGAAGTACCGCAACCGGCTTTACCGCAACGAAGGCAACTGGCATTTCCGCGACGTGACGGCCGAAGCGGGCGTGGCGGGAGCGGGCTACTCGATGGGCGCCGCGGCGGCCGACTACGACAACGACGGCAAACCCGATCTGTTCGTCGCCGGCGTGAACCGCAACATTCTGTACCGCAACCTGGGCAACGGCCGGTTTGAGGACGTGACCGAAAAGGCCGGCATCCGCAGCGGCGAATGGGCGGTGGCGGCGGGGTGGTTCGATTACGACCGCGACGGACTGCTGGACCTCTGGGTGGTCCACTACGCCAAATGGCCTTCGAACGAAGACAGGTACTGCGGCGATGAATCGCGGGGACTGCGGATTTACTGCCATCCGAAATACTTTCAGGGCGTGGCGAGCCCGCTTTATCGCAATCGCGGGGACGGCACGTTCGAAGACGTTTCGAAGCGGGCCGGAATCCTGGGCTTCGCGGGGCGGGGAATGAGCGTGGCGTTCGCCGATTACGATGGCGATGGCTTTCCCGACGTGTTCGTGACCAACGACAACATGCCGAACTACCTGTTCCACAACAAGGGCAACGGCGCGTTCGAGGAAGTAGGTCTGCTGGCCGGCGTGGCGCTGCGGGACGCGGGCAAGGCCGTGGCCAGCATGGGCGCGGAATTCAAGGATTACGACAACGACGGCCGTCCGGATATTCTCGTGACCGCGCTCGCGGGCGAAACGTTTCCCCTGTTCCGGAATCTCGGCGGCGGCGCATTCAGCGATGCGACCACCGAATCGAAGATCGGCGCCCTGAGCATACATCACAGCGGATGGGGCGATGGCCTGTTCGACTTCAATAACGATGGCTGGAAAGACGTTTTCACCGCGAATTCCCACGTGAACGACATTGTGGAGAAGTTCGAGCCGGCCGTTTACCGGGAGCCGGACAGCGTGTTCGTGAACGAAGGCGGGAAGTTCCGCGACGTGTCGGGCGAAGCCGGGATGCAAATCGCCCGGGCCCATCGCGGCGCGGCGTTTGCCGATTTCGACGGCGACGGGCGCATGGACGTGGTGACGTCTTCGCTGGGCGATCCGGCGGAGCTGTGGCGGAACGTGAGCCCGGGCGCGGGACACTGGATCGAACTCCGGCTGCGGGGCACGAAAGCGAATCGCGACGCGATCGGCGCGAAGATCCGGATCGGAAAGCAATACGCGGAGATGACGACGGCCCAGGGTTATGCGTCTTCCGCCGATGAGAGCGTTCACTTCGGCGTTGGCGCGCTGGCGACCGTTCCCGAGATCGACATCACCTGGCCGGACGGAAAGAAGCAGACGCTTCGCAATGTGAAAGCCGACCAGGTGGTGAGCGCGGTCGAGTGACCGCTTAGTTCGCCGGCTTCATGGCCTGCAGCACCTGCATGGCCTGCTTCGCGGGCTGTGAATTGGGATCGATGCGGAGTGCGGTCTGAAACTCCGTGCGCGCTTCATCGAGGCGCGATATCTGCGCCAGTTCCATGCCGAGTTTGCCGTGCAGTTCGGGATCGCCTTCGCGAAACTGGAGCGCGGCGCGGTAACGCTCGATGGCGTCGGCATGCCGGCCGGCCTTGGAAAGATCGTCCCCCCAGAGCAGCAGAACTTCGCCGAGATGCTTCGCGGATTTGGCGTCGTCCGGGCGATCGGCGAGGACGCGTTTGAAATCGACAGCCGCCGCTTCCCATTCCCTGTTGGAAGCCTCGGCGCTGGCGAGATCGAAACGGGCGTCGGTATACGCGGGATCGATCGAGAGCGCGTGTTTGAACTGCGCTTCGGCGTCGACGGGCTTGCCGTTCTCGAACAGGGCGATGCCGAGCTCGGTGGCGCCGACGGTGCTTTGGGGATCGGTGGAAACGGCTTTCTGAAAGTAAGGAATCGCCTGCTCCGGCTTGTCCTCGGTCAGCAGGATATCGCCCATGCTGAAGTTGGCGGCGAAATCGTTGGGATACTTCACCAGCCTCTGGGTGACGACGGCGCGCTGCAGCTCGGCGCGGTGATCGCCTTCGGCGACCGGGAGCACCTGGAGCCAGAGATGGCTCATTTCATCCACAGCCTGATTGCCGGCGCGCACTTCTTTAGGAGGATTGTTCGGATTGCGCGGATTGCCGGTGGAGTTGTCGTAGTGATAACGCATGGAGACGACTGTTCCGGCGGGCAGCAGGAGCGGCTCTTTCAGGCGGAAAACGCCCTGCCAGCTGAGATCCCAGTTCGGGATGCGGACGATCCACTTCTTCGTGCCGTCCGGCAGCGTGGCGTAACCTTCCATGAGCTTGCCGAGATAGTGGGCGTGCGGGTAGACGGCGAGAACGTTGACGTCGATCGGGATCTTGAAATCGTCGCTGACCAGATAATCGGGATCGCCCGGCGGGATGTCGAGGGCGCCATCGTGCTCGAGCTGGATGAGCATGGGGAACTTCGTTTGCGGCGCTCCGGTGAAGTACAGGCCGATCTCCGGACTCACGGTCTCGACTTTGCCGGTGGGGCGCAGGTGGACGTTGAGGACGAGATCCATGCCGGGCTCGGCGCGCCATGCCATGCCGTCGGGCTCGACGATGGGCTCGCTGCCGGGTTTCCAGGAGAGGAAGTGGCCGTCTGGATCGAAAGTGTTGTCTTCAATGGTGAGGTCCATGCCGCCGAAGCCGGCGCCGGGGCTGATCTCGTGTTTGCGCATGGACGCCTGACGATCGACGATGACGTTGGCGTGATGGAAGACGCGGGGATTGCCGGGACGCACTTCCATCGCCTTCACCCAGCGGGTGGTTGTGATGGGCACAGGCAGGATGAAATTCCAGAAGACCTCCGGGCCTTCGGCATAGAGCTGATAGGGTTTGCCGACGCGCAGGATGAGGTCTGGCTGGCCGCGCTGCCATTCGCTGGAGAATTTGGGCGGCGCGGGGGCGTGGGCGGCGGAACCGGCGGGGGCTCCGGCGGCGACCCATTGCGCGATGAGGCGAATCTGGGCATCGGTGAGGCGGCGCTCTTCGGCGAATTCTCCGTGGCCGGGCTCAGGCAGCCAGGGCGGCATGTAGCGGCGTCTGGTGACGGCGACGATCTGCAGGGCGTGGCGGCGAACGTCGTCATAGCTGAGCAGGGAAAAGGGGCCGGATTCGCCGGGCCGGTGGCAGGGCGAGCAGTTGGAATAGATGATGGGCGCGATCTGGCGGTAGTAGGTGACGGCCGGAGTGCCCGCCGCGCACACAGGAAATAAAGATATAAAGAACAGCCCCGCGAGCTTACGCCACATTACCAGGAATGATAGCTCAGGTTCAGGCGCCGGCGGCTTCGCCCGCTTTCGGTTTCGGCTGAATTCTGGCGTGCGTGCGGAAACCGGCGATGACGAGAAGGGAAATGGCGCCGGCCAGGGCGGCGGTGCTGAGCCAGAACGGCTGCCAGTGGTGGACGAGGCGGCCGGCCTGTTCGACGGTGAAGAAATCGAGGGCGTTGCCGGAGAGCAGCGAGCCGGCGAGCGCGCCGATCCCGAAGGTGAGGAAGAGCAGGAAACCCTGGGCGGTGTTGCGAAGACGGTCCGGCGCTATCTGGTCCGTATAGAGCTGGCCGGTGACATAGAAGAAGTTGTAGCAGACGCCGTGAATGATGATGGCGGCGTAGAACATCCACATGCCGCTGCCGGCGTTGCCGAGCGCGAGCAGCAGGTAACGCAGGGTCCAGCAGAGGAGCGCGGTAATGAGGATGGCGCGCACGGTGAGATACCGGAACACGATGGGCATGAGGAGCAGAACGCCGACTTCGGAAGCCTGGCCGAGCGTCATCTTGCCGGCGGCGTTGTGTACGCCCAAATCGTTCAGGTAGTCGTTCGTGAAGGCGAAATAGAACGCGAACGGGATGCAGGCGAGAACGGAAGTGACGGCGAAGACGAGGAAGGCTTTGTCCTTCAGCATGACGGCGGCGTCCAGCCCGAGCGCGTCTTTGAAGCCGAAGCGGCCGGACTTGCCTTTGGGCGGAGTGGTGGGCAGGACGCCGAGGCTGACGACGACCATGGCGAGCGACGTGACCATGCCGGCGTAAAACTGGCCGGTGGTGGTTTCCCACTTCATGAAGCCGATGATGTTGTTGATGACGATCCAGCCGAAGGTGCCCATGAGGCGGATGAGGGGGAATTCGCGGCCGGAATCGCTGACGTGCTGGAAAACGATGCTGTTGGTGAGGCCCAGGGTGGGGAAGTAGCACATGCAGAACAGCAGCATGACGGCGTAGATGGCGCCGAAGGAAGTGACGCGCGTCATGGCATACATGAGGACCGCGCCGAGGGCGAAGAGGACGGCCATCACCTTTTCGGTGGCGAAGTAGCGATCCGCGATGCGGCCGACCAGCATGGGGGAGATCATGCTGGCAATGGAGATGGTGCCGAAAACGGCTCCGGCGCGGGCGCCGCTGAAATGCAGCGTGGTGGTGAGGTAGGTGGTAAGGGTGACGTACCACGCGCCCCAGACCATGTAGGTGACAAACATCATCAGCCCGAGGCGCGCTTTGAGCAATGAGGGCATTCAGCGCAGTATAGCGGGTCTGGCGCGCTGAAGACGGAAATTCGATCAGGGCTGGCTGGCCATGGTGAGGCCCCAGTGCTTCACCAGAGCGTCGATGGTGGGCGGACCGCCGCGCCAGGCTTCATAAGCGGCTTCGAAGTCCTCACTGGAACCTTTGGACAGCACCATGCGGCGGAAGCGTTCGCCGTTGGCGCGGGTGAGGCCGCCGTGCTTTTCGAACCAGGCGTAAGCGTCGTTATCGATCATCTGGCTCCAGAGATAGGCGTAATAGCCGGCGGCGTAACCATCGCCGGACCAGATGTGGGAGAAGTAGCTGGAGCGGTAACGCGGCGGGACGGCGGCAAGGTCGATGTGCTTGCGCTCGAGGGCAGCCTGCTCGAAGGCGTCGGGGTTCTGAAGCGGAGCGCCGGCGGGAAGCAGGTGCCATTGCATGTCGAGTTCGGAGGCGGAGAGAAGTTCGGTGATGGCGTAGCCCTGATCGAACTTTTGAGCGGCGCGCATTTTGGCGGCCAGCGCTTCAGGCATGGGAGCGCCGGTCCGGTAATCCCGGGCGAAGTGCGCGAAGACCTGGGGGTTGTCCATCCAGTGCTCGTTGAACTGCGACGGGAACTCGACGTAATCGCGCGGGATGTGCGCGGTGAGCGAAGGATATTCGACGGAAGCGAACATGCCGTGGAGCGCATGGCCGAATTCGTGGAACATGGTGTTGACGTCGTCTTCGCTGAGCAGCGCGGGCTGGCCGGGAGCGGGTTTGGAAAAATTGGCGACGTTATAAACGACGGGCAGAGTACCCATCAGCTTCGACGGCTCGACGAAGGAACTGGTCCAGGCGCCGCCCGCTTTGTTGTCGCGCTTGAAGTAATCGGCGTAGAAGAGCGCGAGCGGTTTGCCGGTGGATTCGCGGACTTCGAAGACGCGGACATCGGGCTGGTAGACCGGAATGTCGTGGCGCTCGGAGAACGTGATGCCGTAGAGCTGGGTGGCGGCATAGAAGACGCCGTTCTTGAGAACGTTGTCGAGTTCAAAGTAAGGGCGCAGCTCAGCGTCGTCCACGCTGTAGCGGGCTTTGCGGACCTGTTCGGCGTAGAATTCCCAGTCCCAGGCTTCGAGTTTGAAGCCGCCATGCTGATTGTCGATCTGCTGCTGGATTTCGGCGCCATCGGACTTCGCTTTCGCGGTGGCGGGGCCGACCAGGGAATCCATGAACCTGACCGCGGCTTCAGGCGTGCGGGCCATCTGGTTCTCGATTTTCCAGGCGGCGAAATCGGGATAGCCCATCAGCTTCGCCTTCTGCGCGCGCAATTGTGCGATCTGCGAGATGGTCTCGCGGGTATCGTCGGCATCGCCGTGTTCGGCGCGGCTCCAGCTGTTCTCGAAGATGGTGTGGCGCGTGGCGCGGTTGCTGAGCGATTCGAGCGCGGGCTGCTGGGTGGTGTTCTGCAGCGGCACGGTGTAGCCGGACTCCTTGCGGGCTTTGGCGGCATCGGCCGCGCCGGCCAGCTGTTCCGCGCTGAAGCCGGCGAGCGCGGCTTTGTCGCTGGTGTTGAACGCGCCTTTGCGGGTGGCGGCGAGAAGTTTGCGGCGGAACGTGTTTTCGAGAACGGAGAGCTTTTCGTTCAGGTCTTTGAGGCGGGTTTTGTCGGCATCGGACAGGTTGGCGCCGGCGTGGACGAAATCGCGCCAGGTGAGCTCGACAAGGCGCTTCGACTGGGCGTCGAGGCCGAGCGAGTCGCGCTTTTCATAGATGGTCCTGATGCGCGCGAACAGCTTCGGGTTGAGGGTGATGGAATCTTCGAGCGCGGAGAGCTTCGGGGTTTCGACCTGTTCGATGCGCTGCAGTTCGGGATCCGTGTTGGATTCGGCGACGGCGCTGAAGACCC
>DAIDJK010000049.1 GCA_027450225.1 Bryobacterales bacterium
AGCGCCGCAATCACACCATCGAAGCGATCGTCGACCGGTTGATCGTGAAGCCCGGGATCGAGAAGCGGCTCGAGGCTTCCATCGAAGCGGCGACGCGGCTGGCGAACGGTCTGGTGATTATCTCCGTGGTCGAGGGCGGCGAAACACTGTATTCGCAAAAGCTCGCCTGCGTGGAATGCGGAACCAGCGTGCCGGAGCTCGAGCCGCGCTCGTTCTCTTTCAATAGTCCTTATGGCGCGTGCGAGGAATGTCACGGCCTGGGCAGCACGTGGGCCTTCGATGCCGACAAAGTCATCGCGGATCCGGCGAAGCCGCTGCTCGAAGGCGGGCTCGGGCCTGGCGCAGGATCGAGCCTGGTGACCAATAAGGTGCAGGAAGCCGCGCGCGCATTGAAAGTGCGGCTGAAAACACCCTGGGAAAAGCTGCCCCGCGGAACGCAGGATTCTTTGCTGGACGGCAGCAACGGATTTCCGGGGATTCTTGCGATTCTGCAGGAGATCTATCGCGACGCCTCGGCCGATTATCGGGAGTGGCTTTCGGAATACATGTCGCCAGTGACGTGCGCGGCATGCTCCGGCAAGCGGCTGAAACCCTCCAGCCTCGCGGTGCGCGTGCGAAACATCTCGATCGCGGATTTCGCCGGGATGCCGATTTCGCGGGCGCTGGTGACGGTGCGCTCCTGGCAACTCTCGGGACGCGAGCAGCAGATCGCGGGGCGGGTGGTTGACGAGATCGGGAGGCGGCTCGAATTTCTGGACGCCGTTGGTCTTCACTACCTGAGTCTGGAGCGGTCCGCTGCCACGCTTTCGGGCGGCGAGGCGCAGCGGATTCGCCTCGCCACGCAAATCGGGTCGAAGCTGCGCGGCGTTCTGTATGTTCTAGATGAGCCTTCGATTGGTCTTCATCCGCGTGACAACGCCCGTCTGCTCGACACGCTGACGTCGCTGCGCGACATGGGCAACACGGTGCTTGTGGTGGAGCATGACGCAGAGACGATCGAGCGCGCCGACTATGTGATCGATCTTGGTCCCGGCGCGGGCCGGCTGGGCGGTGAACTGGTGGCGAGCGGCAGTCCCGAAGCGATCCGGCGGGCGGAGGGTTCGCTCACCGGGCGTTATCTTTCCGGGTCGCTCGAAATTCCCGTGCCTCGCGAACGCAGGCCGGGCAACGGCGAGGCCATCTCTATCCAAGGCGCAAGCGAACACAATCTGAAAAACGTGGATGTCGAATTTCCGCTGGGCAAGTTTATCGTGGTGACCGGCGTTTCCGGGAGCGGCAAATCGACGCTGGTGAACGATATTCTCTATCGCGCGCTCGCTCGCGAAGTCTACGGATCGCATGAGCAGCCCGGCGCCCACGCCGAAATCAGCGGCGTCGCGAACATCGATAAGGTCATCCGCATCGACCAGTCGCCGATCGGCCGGACGCCGCGATCCAATCCCGCCACCTATACCGGACTTTTCGCGCCCATTCGGGACTTCTACGCGCTGCTGCCGGAATCCCGTGAGCGAGGCTACAAACCAGGGCGGTTCAGTTTCAACGTGAAGGGCGGACGCTGCGAGGCCTGCCAGGGCGATGGCCTGAAGCGCATCGAGATGAATTTCCTGCCGGACGTTTACGTCACGTGCGACGTGTGCCGGGGCAAACGCTATAACTTCGAAACCCTGCAGGTGAAGTACAAAGGCTGCTCCATCGCGGACCTGCTGGAACTAACTGTGGAAGAAGCGCTGCCGCTGATGGAGACCAATCCGCAGATTCGTCCGAAGCTGCAGACGCTGCTCGATGTGGGGCTGGGCTACATCCATCTGGGCCAGTCTTCCACCACGCTTTCGGGCGGCGAAGCGCAGCGCATCAAACTGGCAAAGGAGCTGAGCCGCAAGCAGACCGGCCGCACCTTCTATGTGCTCGACGAGCCGACTACCGGGCTGCATTTCGACGACGTCCGCAAGTTGCTCGAAGTACTCCAGCGGCTGGTGGATCTCGGCAATACTGTATTAGTGATCGAGCACAACCTCGACGTGATCAAGAGCGCGGACTGGATCGTGGATCTGGGGCCGGATGGCGGCGAAGACGGCGGCCGCATTGTGGCGGAAGGCACGCCGGAACAGGTCATGCGCTCGCGCAAGAGCTTTACGGCAGAGGCATTGCGGAAACTGCTCGCGCCGGAGCGAGCCGCTTGAGCGGTTACGGCGTCCAGCCGATCGACCTTTCCGGCTTGAAGACCGTTCCCATCGCGGAACGCGGCGGCAAGGTCTCGGCCGCGGATTTCGCCGCGCCTTATATCCAGGGTTCCGGGATCGACGGGCTGCTCGAATGCCTGCCGCGCATTCTGGCGGCGGATTCGTTCCGCGCGGTGATCGAAGCGACCGCCGAAGCGCGGAAGAAACAACGCCAGATTATCTGGGCGCTCGGCGGGCACGTCATCAAATGCGGGCTCGCGCCCGTGCTGATCGATCTGATGAAGCGCGGCTATGCGACCGCATTCGCCATGAACGGTTCGGCGTCCATCCACGATTTCGAGATCGCAATCGCGGGCAGGACGAGCGAAGACGTGGAAGCGGTGTTGCCGGGTGGACGTTTCGGCGTGGCGGAGGAGACGGGCCGCGAGTGGAATGCGGCGATCGGCGGCGCATGCGGCATCGGCGAAGCGCTGGGCCGCGCGCTCGAGCGGCTCGCGGCGCCGGAATACGCGTCCTTCAGTCTTCTGCATGAAGCCTGGAAGGCGCGCGTACCGGCGACGGTGCACGTCGCATTCGGAACCGACACGCCGCACATGCACCCGCGCGCGGACGCGGCGAAACTTGGAGCCGCGACGCATCTCGACTTCCGTCTTTTTTGTTCCCTCGCCGCGGAGCTCAACGACGGCGGGGTATTCGTCAACGCCGGTTCGGCAGTCGTCATGCCGGAAGTTTTTCTGAAGGCGGTATCCTGCGTGCGCAACCTGGGCTACACACTGGCGAACTTCACCACCGTGAACATGGACTTCATTCAGCATTACAGGCCGCGCGTGAACGTGCTGGAAAGACCGCACGCCCAGGCGGGCGGGTGCGGCATCGCGCTCACCGGACACCACGAGATCATGATTCCGCTACTCGCCGCTGCGCTGATCGAGAAGACGCTTTGACGCCCGCGCTGAACTCCACTGCCCCGCCCGCAAGCCGTCCGCCTCTGGTGGTGGCGGAGCCCGAACGTCCGTTCTGGGGGTTCGGCGAAGTGTTCATCACCGCGGCGGCGTTTCTGGTGGCGCAGCAGGTGACGGCGATGCTGGTATTCAGAGAAGCCGGCAAATACGCTGCGCGCGGCACATTCCTTCTGGGGATCGAAGTGGTAGCGTACGTAGCGGTGTTTGCCGTGCTGGCGCTGCTCTTCGCCCGCTACCGCCAGCCGCTGCTCAAATCTCTGGCCTGGATCAGGCAGCCGTTCAAGCCGCTTCATCTTGTGGCTG
>DAIDJK010000050.1 GCA_027450225.1 Bryobacterales bacterium
GGCAGATTCTGGCGCATCTCGATCATCCGAGCATCGCGAAACTGCTCGACGGTGGAACCACGCCGGACGGAAGGCCTTACTTCGTAATGGACTTCATCGCGGGGACGCCGATCGATGAGTATTGCGATGGCGCGAAGCTGACGGTTCGCGAACGGCTCAAATTATTCCTGAGGGTGTGCTCGGCCGTTCAGTATGCGCACGAAAACTTTATTGTGCATCGCGACATCAAGCCGGCCAACATTCTGGTATCGGTCGACGGGCAGGTGAAGCTGCTCGACTTCGGGATCGCGAAACTGCTCGATCCGGACACGCTCATCTCAGAAGAAACGACCGTTTATCTGCAGATGATGACTCCGGAGTTTGCGAGCCCGGAGCAGCTTCGCAATATGCCCGCCACCGCCGCGAGCGATACATGGTCGCTCGGCGTTCTTCTGTTCGTTCTGCTGACGGGCCAGAAGCCTTTCCAGTTCGAGCGGCCGGAACCGCATCATATATATGACCTGATTCGCAACAGCGCGCCGCCGCTGGCGAGCGCGGTTGGTATGCGAAAACGCGAACTTGCAGGCGATCTCGACAACATTCTGATGATGGCGCTTCGTTTCGAGCCCGAGCGCAGATATCGTTCGGTAGCCGCGCTGGCGAGCGACATCGAGAAACATCTTGCGGAGCTTCCCGTTTCGGCGCGCGAAGACAGATGGCGATATCGGGCGGGCAAGTTCGTCCGGCGGCACAAGGCGGCCGTGCTGGGGGCCGGGTTCGCGATAGTGGCGCTGGCGGTCGGATCGGTGACTACGGCGTGGGAGGCGCACGTCGCGGAACGCGAGCGGGAACGCGCCGAACAGCGGTTTGGTGATGTACGACGCGTCGCCGACTCGCTGCTTTTCGACGTGCACGATGCGCTGCGTGGCGTGGAGGGCGCGGGCGTTGCGCGGCGAATGGTGCTGGAACGCGCGCTCGCATTTTTTGATAATCTGGCGCGCGACGCGGCCGGAGATCTCGCGCTCGAGCGGGAACTCGGCCATGCATATGAGCGCGCGGGCGATATCCAGATGCAGGCTGGAGATGCGGCGGGTGCGGAAGCGAGCTATCTAAAGGCTGCCAGAATGCGCGAGGGCATCACCAACGCCGGGAAAACCGATGATGAAGCGCGGCGCGATCTGATTTCGAATTATTCGAAGCTAAGCGATGCAGCATGGGCGCGTGGGCGCACCAACGACGCCGTGGATTATGCGGCGAAGGGACTGGCTCTCAGCAGGGCCGTGGCGAAAGAAGGCCGGGCTTCGCAGGCGGATCGCACGCGTCTTGCGACCGATTATCTCGATTACGGTTTCAAACTTGCCGCGCTTCCGGGGCGCCGGGAGGAAGGCATTGCAAACTGCCGCCAGGCAGTAAGGTTGTTCAGGCGTCTGGCCGCGGAGAAACCCGTTGATCCGCAACTGGCGAGAATCGCGGCGGCGGCTTTCGAGCGTACCGCGGAACTGCTCCAAAGCGATCCGGCGACGCGGGATGAGGCGGCGCGTTTGAGAGCGGCGGCTGGTGCGCCCGCTTTCAGCGGCGCCCGCGTTGCTCCTCACATCGCGGAGACCCCATAAATGAACGCTGTCGTGTTTCACGCAAAGGGCGACATCCGCTTCGAAACCGTGCCCGATCCGAAGATCGAACTCGGCACGGACGCGATCGTCCGTATCACCTCCGCCGCTATCTGCGGGACCGATCTGCATATGGTGCGGGGAACCATGGAGGGCATGAAGCCAGGTACCATCCTCGGACATGAAGGAGTAGGAATTGTTGAAGAGGTGGGAAAGGAAGTGCGCAATTTCCGGCCCGGCGATCGGGTGGTGATTTGTTCGACCATTGCGTGCGGGTATTGTTCGTACTGCCGCTCCGGATACTACTCGCAGTGCGATAACGCGAATCCGACCAGAGAGGGCACCGCGTTCTTCGGTGGCCCGGAGAGTACGGGGCCATTTCATGGACTTCAGGCCGAGTATGCGCGCGTGCCATTCGCGAATATCGGACTGGTGCGGTTGCCGCCTGAAATTGACGATGACGCCGCGATTCTGCTTTCTGATATCTTTCCGACCGGCTATTTCGGCGCCGATATCGCCGACATTCATCCGGGCGACACAGTGGCGGTGTTCGGATGTGGTCCGGTGGGGATGTTCGCCATCGTGAGCGCATTTCATTTCGGCGCCGGGCGCGTGATCGCGATCGACAAGGTTGCAGACCGGCTGACGATGGCGCGGAAGCAGAATGCGGAGACGGTGGACTTCGGCGCGGAAGATCCGGTGGCGACAATCCGGCAATTGACTGGCGGCATCGGCGTGGATCGCGTGATTGACGCGGTGGGAATCGACGCGATGAGCTCGCAGCAGCCGGAACGCCGGACGCCGTGGCAGGGGGGCGACCGACCGGGACAGGTGCTGGAGTGGGCTGTTCAGTGCGTTGCGAAAGCCGGAAAGATTTCAGTAATCGGCGTTTACAACGAGCAGATGAAGGACTTCCCGGTCGGCACGTGCATGATGAAGAACCTGAGCGTGCACGGTGGGAATTGCAATCACAGGAAGTATGTGCCGGAACTGGTGGAAATGGTGCGGGCGGGCGTGTTCGACCCGACCGGGATTCTGACGCAGCGAAAGCCGCTGGCGTCGGCTGTGGATGCGTACCGGCATTTCGACGCGAGAGAAGCGGGTTGGGAGAAGGTGGAACTCGTGCCCGCGGCTGCGTAATCCCTTAACGTGGCGCAGATGCTCTCGATCGTATCGGCGAGAGCGGCCACCCGCACTTTTCGCCTTCGAGATCGACCTGCTCAGATCGACTCCGGAATGCTGTTGGACGACTTCGAGATGTGGAAGCCGGGCGTTCGGGGGGAAAACGACGGCCAGGACTGGATGGACGTCTGTATCTACGGGGCGCTTTCGCGATAGCGCGCGGCCGCGTTGGAGTTGCTCCATTGCGGGCGGTCGGGGGCGTCAGCAATGGCGACGATGCCAGCGGCGACGCCTCGATCGACCTTCGCCATGTTCGCGTAGTCGATCTTGCGCCACTTGTCGCCGACCGCATGGTAGTCGGGATATTCGAAGGCGACGACTATCGTGTGGGCGATGACGCCGTGGACGGCGAAGGCGTAGTTGTCGCTGCGGTCGAAGAATTCATCCGCCGAGCGCTTCTGCCATGTGTTGACGCCTTCCGAGTGGGCGGCGCTGGAGACGAGTTCAGGAAGGTCCGAGTAAGAAGGGCCGGTGAAAGCGAAGGCGTCTACTTCCCTGCCACCCAGGTCATCGGTGCGGCCCATCTGTTCAAGGTTGATGTTGGCGACCGTGTCGTTGAGCGGGAACAGAGGGTGGCGGACGTAATAGTATGCGCCGAGGAGACCTTCTTCTTCGCCGAAGAAGGTCATAAAAAGGATGGAGCGGCGCGGATGCGGGTTGAGCGACGCCAGCGCGTTCGCGACCTCAATGACGGAAACGACGCCGCTGGCGTTGTCGTTCGCGCCGTCGTAGACGCGATCCCCCGGACCAGAGGTTCTTTCGCCGAGATGATCGTAATGCGCGGTGACGACGACGGCCTGCGAGGCGAACGCGGGATCGGAGCCGCGGAGGATTCCGCCCACATTGCGGAGGACAACGTCATGGCGCTGGGGAGCGGCCATGTGCGCGGTGACGGTGAGGGCGCTGGAACGGTGAAGGGCTTCGACGGCGTCGGTGTTGTAGATGTGGACGACTGGCGCGAGGTAGATGTCGAGCGGCAGCAGAGATTCGTCGGAATCCGCAGGGCGACGGCGGCGGCTGAAAAGCACGATCAGCGCGGGCTTGTGGGATTGGAGCTGTGCGAGAAGACCTTCATCGCCCCAGCGGCGTGAATCGCCTGCGACGATTTTGCCTGCGACATCCGGGATCAATCCGTTTTCCGGAAGGTTGAGGACGGGCGCGTTATTAACGTCAAGCGCTGCGAGCGACTCGACGCGCGCATCAGAGCGATCGAGCTTCAGCTCGGAACCCGCCTGTATGAGAGTGACCGAGAGCGAATCGAGATTGGGTTTGATTTGCGCGAAGTTCGCGTCCTGAAAATAGCTGCCGCTCGGGCCAATGGGATCGAGGCCGGCGGCGCGGAACCGCGAGGCGATGAAATCGGCCGCCACGTCGAGTCCGTGCGAGGGCGTGCTGCGGCCTTCGAGATCGTCCGACGCAAGAAAAGACAAATTGCCGCGCATGGACTCAGCGGAGATGCGATCGATAGCGGCCTGTTCGGGCGCGGCGAGCCCGGCGAAACGCGAGGCCGGGAGGGCCAGTGCGGCCACGGTGAAGAGAATCGATAGTCGCCGGGCGGTGGACAATCAGGTTTCCTTTGAATATTCCAACTTAGGTTGTCGCCATGATGGAGCGGGCGGTTTCACCGGCTTTGTCATAGAGGAAGCCGATATCGCTGCCGCAGCCCAGAAAGCGCATGCCGCGTTCTTTCCAGAATTTCGCGAGCTGGACGGTGCGGGTCTGTGTGCCGGGCGCGATGCCTTTGGATTCGCAGGTATCGCGGATTTTTTCCATGGCATCCACCATGATGGGATGCTGGAAATCGCCCGGGACGCCCATGGAGATGGAAAGATCGGCGGGCCCGATCATGACAGCGTCGATGCCTGGGACGGAGAGGATTTCGTCGCGGGCTTCGACGGCGCGTTTCGATTCGATCTGAAGGACCGTGAGGGTGTTATCGTTCACGTGCTCGATCACCTGATTGAAGTTGAGCGGCTCATATTCGATCTGCGGCGCCATCAGGCCGTAGCCGCGGACGCCGGCTGGCGGGAATTTCGTCCAGCTGAGAGCGGTTTCGAGGAGTTTCGGGTCTTCCATGCGTGGAAAGATGATGCCCTGGGCGCCGCAATCGAGCGCGCGCGCGACGAGCGAGTAATGCAGTTCGGCGACGCGAACGACTGGACAGAGCCCCGCTAAGTTTGCGACGCGGCAGATATCCTGGATGGTTTCAAGATCGAAATTGCCGTGCTCACCGTCGATGAAAGCCCAGTGATAGCCGGCAGCGACCAGAAGGCGCGAGATCTCGGGCGAGCGCAGGTGGCCGAAATTCGTGCCGAGGCGCAGTTCTCCCCTTTTCAGGGCGTGGCGGACTTCGTTCTTTCGCATTTCCGGAGAATATCAGGACCTCTTTGCGTTCGGCGGCAGGAGCGGACTGCCTTCCGGGAGTTCTCTGCTATCCACAAGTGAGAACGATGGATGAAAAATTGCAATTTATGTCCAGTGAGCACGTAAATGATTCGTTACAGCAGCATCGTGGTAATGCTGGCGCTCAGCGCCACGCTGAGTTACTCTCAGTCCGCCGACACAAGCCAGAGTCAGGACCACGTTCAATCCGTAAAACAAAGCGGCAAAATGAAAAAATCCCGAACCGCCGGCGGCGAAATCGGCAGCGGCGCTGGTGATATCGGCAAGGG
>DAIDJK010000051.1 GCA_027450225.1 Bryobacterales bacterium
CGGCTGGACGCGGCGGCGCAGGCGCGCATCCTCTCGCAGGCGACGTTCGATGGCGACCAGAAGAAATACCAGCTGGGCGCGACGACGTCCTATCAGGTGGTGCAGGACCAGCGGGATCTCTCGTCTGCAGAGGCTTCCGAGATGGAAGCGCTGGCGAATTACAGTCACGCCCGAATCAATTACGAGCAGGCGATCGGGCAGACGCTCGAAGCCAACCACATCACCGTCGAGGAAGCGAAGTCCGGCAGGTCGAAACTGCCTTTGGCAACGCCGCCGGCCGAGGGGGTGAAGCAATGAGGGCCGCCGTGCGCAGCGCTGCCGCCGCATCCATCGCCGCCGCGGTGCTGGCCGGCATGGCGTTCGGCCAGGACCAGACGGCCGCGATCGAGCCGGTGAAGCCGAAGAAGTCTGTGTTGATCCGGCCATACTCGACGCCCACGGCGCCTCCCGCGCAGCTCTCGAATCCCGGCTCGTTCGCGCCGCTGATTCGCGCAGGAAGGCTGTATCTGACCGCGCAGGACGCCATCGCGCTGGCGCTGCAGAACAACATCGATATCGAAGTGGCGCGTTACGCGCCGATCAGCCTGGCGTGGACGCTCGAGCGCTATGAGGCGGGCGGCGCGCTGCCGGGCGTACCGAGCAATGCGTCGCAGGCGGTCTCCGTCGCCAATGGACAGGGCGTTCTCGGCAGCCAGGCGGCGGCGGGGGTGAGCCTTGCGGGCAGCAACGGGCAGGTGGGCGCGAGCACCAATACGACGGTGACGCAGGTTGGCCCGGTAACGCCTACGCTCGACCCTTCGGTGCAGGCATCCACCACGTTCAGCCACCGGAGCATTCCGCAATCGAACTCGATCCAGAGCCTGACCTCGAATCTGATTCTGAATCAGCGCGTATATCTCGGCTCGTATCAGCAGGGGTTGATCACGGGTGGAACGGTCAACATCAGCTACAACGAACATTACCTCAGCGAGAATTCGCCCACCGACAATCTGAACCCTTCCGTAGCGACGACGCTTTCGTTTACGCTGCAGCACAATCTGCTTTCCGGTTTCGGGGTGAAGGTGAACGAGCGCTCGATCGAAGTGGCGAGGCTGAACCTGAACGCTTCGGACCTGAACTTCCGGACAACGGTTTCGGGCGTGATCGCGAACGTGCTGAGCGCGTATTACACGCTGGCGGGCGACTTCGAGGATCTGCGGGCGAAGGAAGAAGCCGTTGAGACGGCCGACGCTGTTTTGGGTGAAGACAAACGGCGGCTGCAACTGGGAGCTCTGGCGCAGCTGGATATCACGACCGCCGAAAATCAGCTGGCGGCGGCGCGGCAGGCGCTGGTGAATTCGCAATCCTCGCTGCGGCAGGACGAGCTGGCGATCAAGAACCTGATCAGCCGCACCGGGATTGGCGACCCGGCGATCGCGGAAGTGCAGGTGATTCCACTGGACCGGATTGTGGTGCCGCCGGAGGACAATCTGGCCCCCGTGGCGGATCTGATCCGGCGCGCCATGGTGAACCGCAGCGATCTGCTCGCGGATCAATCGAATCTGAAAGCGTCCGAAGTGAGCGCGATCGGAACGAAGAGCGGCGTACTGCCGCTCGGCGTGGGTCTGGTTTCCAACAGCAATGCGGGACTTGCGGGCGTGCCGCATTCGGTCCCCACCGGCGTGGGAGGCGTGCGCGGGCCGGACCCCTATTTCGTGGGCGGCATGGGGAACGCGGTCGGCCAGATCTTCCGGCGAAATTTTCCGAGCGAGAGCGCGGGCGGCTTTTTCCTGGCGCGGATCAATAACCGGCAGGCGCAAGCCGACTACGGCGTGGATCAGCTCAGCCTTCGCCAGCAGCAGTTGAGCGTGGCGAAGGATGCGCATCAGGCGGAAGTGGACGTGATGAACGCCTGGGTGGCGATCGAGCAGGCCAGAGCGCGGTATGAGGCCGCCGACCAGAACCGCATTCTTTCGCAGCAGCTGCTCGACGCCGAGCGCAGGAAATTCGCGGCGGGAGAATCGACGGCGTCAAACGTGGCCGCGCAGCAGAGAGATCTGCTGGCAGCGCAGGCGAGCGAGCTGGATGCCGAGGTGACCTGGCAGACGGCGAAAATCGCGCTGGATCAGGCCACGGGCTCGACGCTCGAAGCGAACCACGTGACGCTGGCCGGCGCGAAATCCGGCCAGCCTGCAAAGCCGCTCACGCTTCCGGAGCAGCTGCCGGATGCGCCTTCGAAATAAGGCGCATCGCGGCCGGGCCTGAGTCCGTCAGGAACCGGACGAAGTCAGCCGCGCGCCTGGCGAAAGGCGTCGAGCGCGATTTCGAGGTCGCGCGTCGAGTGCGCCGCGGTGACGCAAAGCCGCAGGCGCGCCGATCCCATCGGGACCGCCGGGAACAGAATGGGCGTCACCATCACGCCCAGCTCGCGCAGACGTCCGGCGAGCAGGGCTGCGCAGGTTTCGTCCTGCGCAATCACCGGAATCACGGCGGTTTCCGAACGCGCCGTATCGAAGCTGAGATCCTGCAGTCCGGCGCGCAGGAACACTGCGTTCGATTGAATGCGGCCCACGCGTTCGGGTTCGTGTTCAACGATATCGATCGCGGCGATTACGGCGGCGACCGCGGCCGGGCAAAGCGCCGCCGAGAAGATGAACGGCGCCGCGGCGTGCTGCAGATAAATTATGAGTTCCTCGCATCCGGCCACAAAACCACCGTTTGAAGGAATGGCTTTCGCGAGGGAGCCGGTCCAGATATCGACTTCGGACGCCGGTATGCCGAAATGCTCGTCGGTGCCGCGACCGTGAGCGCCAAGCACGCCGGAGGCATGCGATTCGTCGATCATCAGAAAACAGCCGAACTGCTTCTTCACGCCGATCAGATCGGGCAGAGGGCAGATATCGCCGTCCATCGAAAAGACGCCGTCCGCGATGATGAGCGTTCTGCCGGAGCAGGAGACGCTTTCGATTTCCTGCCGCAGCGATGCCATGTCGTTGTGGCGGAAGCGCTGCAGCGGCACGCCCGCCAGCCGGCAGGCGTCCACCAGGCTGCGGTGGCTCAGCGAATCGAGGATCACGCGATCCTGCGGCGTGAACAGGCTCGCGATAACGGCCAAATTGGCGAGATAGCCCGAGCTGAAGGTGATTGCCCGCTGCGTCCCCTTGAAAGCGGCCACACGGCGCTCCATCTCGTGATGAAGGTCCATGGTGCCGGTCAGCATTCGAACCCCGCCTGTTCCCGTGCCGTACTTGCGGATGGCGTCAATGGCCGCGTCGTCGATTCTCGAATCGCCGATCAGTCCGAGATAGTCATAGGACGACAGCATGAGCAGGTCCCGGCCTTCGGCGCGCACCCAGGGGCCGGAACGAGCTTCGAGCGGCAGCTGGTAGGGATAAACGCCGACTTCGCATGCCCGGCTCATCAGGTCGAAGACGCGCCGGGCGCGGCCATCCACCAGATCGTGCTTCGAGAAAGTTCGAGATTTTTGTCCGTCGAAGAAACCGTTGAATAGGTCGCCCGAACCGGCCCGAAAGGACCGCAATTCGCCGTGTGTCATTCAGTACCCTGTAAAAAGCCCAATTGGCTATTGTATTGTTACCTGACTGTCAATGCACGGGAAACGTTGGAAACCGTTGCTTCTGCTGCTGGCGCTGACGCTGGCTGGAACCGGTATTCAGGCTTCGGCCACCGGAATCGATGGGCTCTGGAGTACACAGGATGACAAGACGCACAAACCGCGCGGCGTGGTCCGGATTTATGAAGACCACGGTGAATATTTCGGCAAAATCGTCTCGTCGTTCGACCCGAGGGATGCGCTCGAGATTTGCAGTCCCTGCTCCGGGGCGATGCACAACAAGCCTGTGATCGGGCTGGTAATCCTCCGGGATATGAAGCGCAACGGCAACGACAACGACTATACCGGAGGGACGATTGTGGATCCGGATACGGGTGATGTCTACAAGTGTAAAATGAGTCTGGAAGACGGTGGCGCAAAGCTGGTCGTTCGCGGCTACATCGGAATGGCGTTGTTCGGACGAAGCCAGGTATGGACCCGGTATACGCCGCCGCCGGCTTTGCGCGAAACTGGCGGTGAGTGAGTTTTCTCGACAATCTGGAAAATAATCTGAAGGCGCTCGAATCCCGCGAGGAGGGGTTCGATTCCGGCGCGGCGCGGCGCGATACCGAACGAAGCCGTCAGCGGGCGGCTGCGCCGTGGGCGGAGCGGCTGAAGAACGGCGAATTTTCGAAAAGGCTGATGCAGGAAGCGACGCGCGCCGGTTTCGCGCTCCGCACCAAGGTCAACATGGCCTGGATCGGAACCACGCTGCGGCTGGATGCGCGCGGTCAGCGTCTGGAACTCCAGCCTGCTCCGGACGGGGTGATGGCGGTGCTGTACCGGGACGGCGCCGAAACGGCGCGACGGCCGGTGGATCTGGATGGCGCGCCCGGCAATCTTCTGCGGGACTGGATGGCGACAGTGGCCGACCGCAAGCGACAGGACGAGGAAGCAGCGGCCGCCGCAGCGGTGGCTGAAGAAGACTGATCGCTTTCGTCAGATGACGCCGGCACTGGTGGATTTGCACCGCAGCGGCTGGCGCACAGCCGCTCAGCCGCGCCATCTCTCTTCCCGTGAATGCTTGAAAAAAAACGGCTTTTGATTTGGCCCCCGCAGTGCACAGATCGGATTCATGAAAACGATGCCGAACATCCTGGCCGCGGCGGTCGCCATCGCCGCCGGGATTGGCGCGCCGGTGCTGGCGCAAAACGCTCCGCAGCAGGGATACCCGGCACAGCAGTATCCGCCGCCCCAGCAGTACCCGCAGCAGCAGCAGTACCCGCCGCCGCAATACCCGCAATCCGGCCAGCAGCAGTATCCGCCTCCGCAATACCCGCAATCGGGCCAGCAGCAGTATCCGCCCCAGCAGGGCAACCCCGGCTATCCGCCGCCCAACTACAATCCGCCGCTGCCGGCCTTTTCACCACAGCAACTCGATCAGCTGGTGTCGCCAGTTGCGCTCTATCCTGATCCGCTGCTCGCGCAGTTGCTGACCGCCGCCACTTATTACCCGCAGATTCCCGATGCCGCGGGCTGGGCGCGGGAGCATTCCTATCTGACTGGCGAAGCGCTTGCCCGCGCCATCCAGCAGGACGCGCTGCCCTGGGACCCGAGCGTGATTTCATTGCTGCCGTTCCCTCAGGTTCTGGACCAGATGTCGGGCAACATGGGCTGGACTCAGGAGCTCGGCAACGCGGTACTGGCCAATCGCGCCGCTGTAATGGACGCCGTGCAGCGGCAAAGGCAGATCGCTTATAACTACCGCTATTTACAGTCGAATCAGTATGATCGGGTGATTTATGCGCCTGGCGCGATCGAGATCGTGCCGGCGAATCCCGGCCTCGTCTACGTTCCCTATTACAACCCTTACCTGGTTTACGCGCCGCCGCGGCCGGGGTTCTTCGCCGGAATCACATTCGGTCCGGGAATCACGATCGGGGCCGCCTTTGCGCCCTGGGGATGGGGAACCGCGCGATTCGGCTGGCGCGATCATGCGATTTTCGTCAACAATCATCCCTGGGAGCGGACCTGGGTAAACCGGAACGTCTATGCCCACCCGTACATCGCGCCGCGCGGACGAATGGATATGCCGCGGATGGAGCACCATGAGCTTCGCGAATACCGGCCGGCAGCGCCGCGCGGCGAAGGCAGGCGGGACGACCGCGAGCGCCGCTAACTCCGGTTGAGCAGAGAGCGCCCGGCGATCACGACCCGATCGACATCGACTCCGGTCATGCAGCGATGATCGATCGGACACTCCCGGAGCAGACAGGGCGCGCACGGAACCGGCGGGCGAACCACGGCGGCGAGCGGCCCGGTGGGGCCGGTGGCGAATTCATCCGTCGGCCCGAACACAGTGACGGTGGGGACGCCCAGCGCCGAGGCGATGTGCATTGCGCCCGAATCGTTGGTGAGGAACAGCCGGCAGGCGGCGGTCATATCGATGAAATCCCGCAGGCTGGTGGCCCCGGCGAAACTGATGCCACCCGCCTGATGCGCGACTGCCTCGCACAAATCGCGCTCAGCGGCGGAACCGAATATTGCGATGGCGGCTCCCGAATCGGCCGCGAGACGCTTCGCGGCGCCGGCGAACCGCTCGGGCAGCCAGCGTTTGGCGCCTCCATAGGCGGCTCCCGGGCTGATGCCGATGACGAGACCATCGAGACCGCGCCGGCGCAGCAAATCGGCTCCGCGGCGGGCCGCTTCGGTGGGGCGATCGAAGCGGATTTCAGAGGCCTCCGGAAGCGAATGGAGAATTCCCGCCCGCCGCAGCAGTTCGAGGTAGTAAAAACGTTCGTGACGCGGGATTTCTCCAGCCTTCGGCGGCTCCGGGGCGATGGTGAGGAGGGGCGAGCGGCCATCGCGCGCGTAACCGACGCGCTCGGGGATGCCCGCCAGCCATACTGTGGCGGCGCTCTCGAATGAGTTCGGCATCAGGACGGCGAGATCGTATCGCTGGGAACGGAGACGCCTGACGACTCGCCATTTCGCGCGCCAGTCACGCGCGCCGGGCGAAGCGTCGAGAGGGATGACGCCGTCAATCGAACTTTCCGACTCGTAGAGCGCAGCGACCCAGGGACGCGCAAGCACATCCAGCTTTGCCGAGGGGTGGCGCTGACGGATCGCGCGGATAGCCGGCAGCGACATCACGGCGTCGCCGATCCAGTTCGCCGCGCGAACCAGGATTTTCACTCTTCGGTGAAATCCGTTTGGGGCTCAAGCGCGGGCGCTGGCTCCGGAATGGCGAGCGCCAGGGCGAGCGGGCGCATGGACGCGTGTTCCGCTCCCGCCGCCACGCTTTGAGCGAAGTCCGGCTGAGGCACCTCGAGAAACAGCTTCAGCTTGGCCTCGGATCCATCGAAATGATATTCGAGGAACTGCCGGAGCGCGATGCGGCGCAGTTTGTCGCGTTCCACCGTCGGCTGATAGCGGAATCCGCGGCCTTCTTTCCGGCGTGAAACGGCGCCACGCCGGGCGAGGCGGTCGAGCAGAGTCAGCACCGTTGTGTACGCCAGTGGTTTGGATTCAGCGACAACTCTGCGAACATCTTCAACATTGCCCTCTGAGATTTCCCAGAGCGCGTTCAGACACAGCATCTCGAGCGGCGGAGGAAGCTCCCGGTCTTTACCCACGGCTATTTCCTTTCGTCGTTGAGCGCCTGTTGAAGCTTCTCTCCAAAGATCGAGTTGGAAGCGGGCGCGGGTTTCGGTTTCGGCTGCGCCGCAGCGGCGCGGCCGGGAACAGGAGAGGATGATCCATTGCCCGACGAGGCCGCAGCGGCGGCGGCGTCCACATCGGGGGTATCGTCAAACAGCGCCGCGGCGGGGGATAACGCCGCAGCGGCGGATAGCGCCGCGTCTTCAGATAGCGCCGCGGCGGGAGACAAGGCTGCGGCGGGCGCGGCCACAGGCGATTCCGGGCGGCCGGCGGGGGCGCCCGCGAGATACCGTTCCTTACGCAGAGCGACGCGCTCGAGGGCCGCGCTCCACGGAGTGAAAACCCCATCGGCTTGCGGTTCCTTGCCGAGCAGCGCGCGCATACACTCCATTTTCGAATCCATATCGTCCAGGAAATGGAACAGCAGAGCCTCCGGAAACGCCGGAGTTTTCGGCGAACCGAATTCGAGCTGTCCGTGGTGACTAAGGATTATATGCTCAAGCAGGTTCCGCAGCGCGACCGGAAATTCCGGGAAGGCGCGCAGCTTGTCGGAAAGCATGCGAAGGCCGATCGCGATATGGCCGATCAACTGGCCCTCGGCCGTATATCCGAAACCGCGCTCGTAGCTGAGTTCGTGGATCTTGCCGACATCGTGCAGGACGGCGCCGGCGATGAGCAGATCGCGATCGACCCAGGGATAATGATCCGCCACGCGCGAGGCCAGATTGCAGAGCGAGAGCACGTGCTCGATGAGTCCGCCGCGAAAGGCATGGTGGATGGTTTTGGCCGCCGGCGCGATGCGATAGCGGGCGGCGATCTCAGGATCGTCGAGGAACGCATCGAGCAGCGCGCGAATGTGCGGATTCTGCACCTGCGCGACAGTGATGCGCAGCTCCCGCCACATCTCCAGGGCGTCGCGTGCGGAAGCGGGAAAGAAGTCCGCGAAATCGACTTCGTGATCGAGCACGCGGCGCATTTTGTGGATGGTGAGCTGCGGCCGGTTGTTGTAGAGCTGCAGCAGGCCTTTGACCTTGATGAAATCGTCGCGGTCGAACGTGTCCATCACTTCGGCCACGTTGTCCCACATCTTCGCGTCCACCTCGCCCGAACGGTCGCCGAGCACCAGCGAGAGATAAGGTTCGCCGGTGCCGCGCTTCTGCCGGACTTCCTTTGCGTGAACCAGGAAGACAGCGGTCGCGACTTCGTTCGGCTTCAGCTCGCAGGCGAGCGGAGACTTCATTTGGGGCTCGAGCCGTCCGCGTTCTGAACCGGCGTATTCGGAACCGGCGCCACGGTGGGCGCGGCGCCCCCGTTATCCTTCACGCCCGTACGTCCATACGGGATCACTTTCATGAACTTCTTCCAGTGGCGCTCGTTTTCGACGGCTGCCTTGGTGGTGGTTTCGGGCTTGAGTTGCAGGGCGTCCCGCCAGGTGGTGTCCTTGTTCGGGGCCGCGCCGCTGTCCGTGTAGCCCGGCTTGATCTCGATAAAAGCGTCCTGGCGCAGACCTGTGAGGTATTCGCGCACCTTCGGCTGGATCCGCTGCTCGGCCAGCTTGCCCTGAATCTCCTGCTGCGCTTCGTCGAACGTCTCCTGGCCCGCCTTGTAATGCTCCTCAACGCGATAGATTTCAAAGCCGGCCGGAGTGCGAATCGGGTCGGTCACGTAGCCCTTGTCGTGCGCGAAGACGACGGATTCGATGGCGGGAGCCACTTCGCCCTTTTTGAAGGAGCCGAGCTCGCCGTCCTGAGCAGCGGTGGGGGCATCCGAATACTGCCGGGCGAGATCGGTGAACTTCTCGCCGCCTTTGCGCGCTCGCTCGGCGATGTCCTTCGCCTTCTTCTCCGCGGCGGCGACTTTCGCAGGGCTGCCATCGCCGATCGAGATCAGAATCTCGCGAAGCGATACTACTTCCTGCCTCACAAATTCGGACTTGTGCTTGTTGTAATAGTCCTCAAGCTCCGGTCTGGGGATCACCACATTGCGGTAGACTTCTTCGCCGATCACGCGCTGAGTGATCAGGCTGTCGTGGAACTGCTGCTTCATGTCTTCGAAGCTCTGGCCGGTCTGCTGGTGAACCCACTCGTGGAATTTCTCGGGATCGGCGATCTTGCTTTCGGCCTGAATTTCCGCGATGCGGCGGTTCACGTCCGCATCCACGTTGATGTCGAGTTCCTTACCCTTCTGCACGAGCAGAAGAGAATCGATCTTGTCGCGCAACCCATCGGCGACAGCTTTGTTCAGAGTTTCCTGAAGGCGATCGCCAATCAGGCCCTGCTGTTCGAAGCGGG
This sequence comes from Bryobacterales bacterium, assembly GCA_027450225.1. Lineage (GTDB taxonomy): Bacteria > Acidobacteriota > Terriglobia > Bryobacterales > Bryobacteraceae > BOG-234. The sequence goes on from DAIDJK010000051.1 coordinate 9,484, forward strand.
CCTGCAACATGGCGCGCTGCCGCTCGAGTTCGCCGCGCGTGATGATGTCGCCGTTCACTTTGGCGACGATTTCCTCGACAACCACTGGTGGAACATCGGGTGCACGGTCCGCCGCGAGAAGCATGCTGGCGGAGAGTACACCTGTAGCCACGAAGGCTCCGGCGAGCCACAACTTCGAACACATATGTAGTTCATTATTGCAGAGGTATACCTCCGGAGAGCAATAGTTTTGCTACCTCTCGCGCGAGGAAGAAAAAATACGAGGCGGCATCATCTTCGATGCGGAAATTCGAATATATTGAGGTGGATATGAAACCCATCCGATGGGTTGTTCTGTTTTTAACAATTGTTGCCGCCGTATCGATGGCTCCCGCATGGCAGGGCGGCGGGACGGCGAAACAAGGCGCCGGAGCAAAAGCGGCGAGCGCGAAGACGATTGCAGGTCCGATCGATATCAATCATGCGTCGAAGGAGGATCTGGAGACTCTGCCGGGGATTGGCGACGCTTACGCCAACGCGATCATAAAAAACCGCCGATACCGGAACAAGGCGCAACTGCTGAGCCGCAACGTGATTCCTCCCGCCACGTACAAGAAGATCAAAGACAAAATCATTGCGAAGCAATAGAGCTCTCGCCATCCTCGGATTGCTGCTCTTCGCGCTGCTTCTGTACGCGCGGGGTCCCGGATTTCGCACCGAGGACATGCTGGAGGATCACTATGCCCGGCATGGCCACGAGTTCGGCAACATCTCGAAGCAGCAGTACCTGAGGATGGCCCAGCATCTGCGCGACAGCCGCACCGGAAAAGAAGTCCTCGAAACGAGGCGGCCGGATGGAGGGGGCGCCAAGTTCGACGTCCGGCATGGCTGGTTTGTCGCCTATGGCGCGGACGGCACGATCCGGACGTTCTTCGTCCCGGCAGAAGGCATTCGCTACTTCGAATCGCAGGCGAGAGCGTATGGCGGAAAACGCGCGCGATGACAAGCTCCGTCGCGAAGCGGCGGACGGGCAGGAAGAAGTCCGGCGCCGCCTTCGCCAGCGCGGAGCGGCGGACCACGTGGTTCGCGGTGGAGCGGAATACCTGATCTCGCAGTGGCGCGATCTGATCGGCCGCCTCGAAGCCGGATGCCCGACGTGCACGCTCGAGGAGTACTTCAACGGGCTCGACGTTCGGACGCTGATTCACGTGGCCGGGCTCGACGCGCGTGTGGCGAACGAAGACGCCAGATTCCGTTCATTGCTGACCGGTACGGACCGGAGAATCTGGGAAAGCGACGCGCCTGATCCGTTCTGGATTTACGGTTATCCCAAGACCGCCGCGGGGCAGCTTCTGGAGTATCTTCAGGGCGCCGGATTCGCGAAGTAGCGTGCTAAAGTTCATCTCTATATGGCATCGCGCAGTGTCAACAAGGTGATCCTTCTGGGCCATCTGGGCCGGGACGCCGAAACGAAGTTCACGCCCGGGGGCGCGGCCGTCACGCGATTCTCCGTGGCGACGAATCGCCGGTGGAAAGACCAGCAGTCGGGCGAATGGAAAGAAGAGACCGACTGGTCGAATGTGGTCCTGTGGCGCAGCGAGAACCTGGCCAATTATCTGACCAAAGGCAAGCAGGTCTACGTGGAAGGGCGCCTGCAGACGCGCAGCTACGAAGACAAAGACGGCAAGAAGGTTTACGCGACCGAAGTGGTTGCGGACGACGTGATTCTGCTCGGCAGCCAGGGTGGCGGCGGCGGATCGCGCGGCGGCGACGAGTATTCGCAGCAGCCGGTCTCGATGCCTCGCGGAGCGCAGCGGAGTTCGGCTCCCCCGGCGCCATCGAACGACGACTACAGCGGCGGCGTGACGGACGACGACGTGCCGTTCTAGACAGGCGAGTTATGACGCCCGGCGATTTTCGCCGCATCGCGCTCCGTTTCGAAGGCGCGGAAGAAGGTTCGCACATGGGCGCGGAGGATTTCCGCGTCGGCGGGCGCATCTTCGCGACGCTGGCGTCCGTGAAGCAGGGCTACGGCAATCTGATGCTCGATCCGGAGCAGCAGGCAGCTTTTATCGCCGACATGCCGGAGGTCTTTCTGCCCGTTCACGGCGGCTGGGGCCGCAACGGCGCGACTCATATCCGGCTGGCGCAGGCGAGCGAAGACGTTCTCACCGGAGCGCTCGAAACGGCATGGCGGCTGCGCGTGAACAAGAATGCGAACGGCAGGAAGAAGCGCGGCGCAGTGAAGCGCTGAAGACTACTTCTTCGCAGCGGTGATGAGGCCGATGTCGCAGGGCTTCGCGCGCGGCGGCACGCTCTCGGCATCGATCGCCCAGCATTGCCGGCCGGGGAAGCGGCGCAGCAGCGCGACATCGGACTGCTCGCCCACGTCGCGCGCGATCACCATCTTGCTGGTTGCCGGATTGCGATCGTTGAATATCCAGTCGTCATTGGGGTCGTGGTTTTCGGAGTAGTGGACCAGCAGCAGCAGTTTGCCCGGCATGGCTTCGAAACGATCCAGCATCTTCCTCGGCGCACGCGGATAATCGAATTCCCCGACGTACCATTTGCCGGGTTCGGGAGGACCATCGACGACGCGCGCCGCAAGCGGCGCGGCGATGCCGATGAAA
>DAIDJK010000052.1 GCA_027450225.1 Bryobacterales bacterium
CCGACCTCAAAAGAGCGCGCTTCGAGGCCGTGGGGGAATTCGCGCATCAGATCGTCAACGACCGTTTCCGCGTGCGGGTGTGGCGGGCGTCCGGGGCGCCGGGCGCCGGGCCTGGCACATGGATGCCCCTGGCTGGGCTCCACTCCATTCCGGTCACGACCATTTCGAAAAAAGCTCTTGTCGTTGCCGGATTTACCGGACTTGCCGGACCTGCCGGACTTGCCGCGGCACCCGGCACGGAGACTAATATGGAGCCTGCGGAATGGCCGAACTGATCTACTTCACGCTGGCATCGCTCGACGGCTATATCGCGGCGGAACCCGGCCCCTACGACTGGTCGCTGCCGGACGAGGAAGTGTTTGCGTTCATCAATGACCTGATGCGCCCCGTCGGCACGTATCTGTATGGCCGCGGAATGTACCAGACGATGGCGGTCTGGGAGACGGCGGAGCGCATTCCCAACCCGTTGCCGGGCATGCCGGAATTCGCGCGCATGTGGCAGGCGGCGGAAAAGATCGTCTATTCCCGATCGCTCGACGCCGTCTCGACGCGGAGGACGCGCCTCGAGCGGGAGTTCGACCCGCAGGCGATTCGCGATCTGAAGGCCTGGTCGGCGCGGGACATTACGATCGGCGGACCGACGCTCGCCCGGCAGGCGATCCGGGACGGGCTGGTTGACGAGTATCGGCTGCTGGTCGCGCCCGCGATGATCGGCGGCGGCAGGCAGGTGCTGGGCGGCGGGCCTTTCACGCAGCTGGACCTGCTGGACGAGCGCCGCTTTGCCGGAGGAACCGTCTACCTTCGCTATCGAGCGCGGGCGCGGTGAATTCTGCCCTCGCTCCGGTCACCCCTTTTCAGGAAAAGCGTTTCGTATCACCGCCGATGCCGCGGCGCCGCGAACGGGCCAGCCAGAGCAAGGCGCCGATTGCGCCAATTACAACCGTGAACGACGCAGGCTCGGGCGCCTCTCCGGGCGCCAGATAGTCCTCTGTGAACGTGTAATTCAGGTTTTCGCCGAGCAGAAGCGTATCGTTCGGGCCGGGATTGGGCAGGTGATCGGTGTAGATCGAATTCACTCCGCTGAACGAAATCCCGTATTCTGCATCGGGCGACTGGCACGGGGTGAACCGGATGGATCCGCTCGGCCGTCCTCCGGGAAACGACAAACTCGCGGGGGCCGGAGATCCCGGGCAAAGGAAAGAAATCTGCACGAGCGAGAGCGCCGAGTAGGGGTGATCGCTCGAATCATCGGGTATCGTCGCGAGGCGATAGCTTACGGTAACAAGCTGCGGGTCGCTGCCGGGCGGCAATACCGGCGCCGGAACATCCTCCGTGAACGCGAAGGCGCCAGCCGCAGCCGGCGTGAAGGGATCGATCCCGACATTACAGTAACGTCCGGGCAACACCGGGCCGCAGGGCGCCATATCGAACAGTTCGTCGCTGCCCGCCACAGTAACGGTGCTTGCGGAAGCCGGGACCGCCGCAACAAGCGCCGCCAGGATTGTTCCGAGTTTGAATAACCACGCCCGCAAAGTCGCCATCTGCGGGAGCTTAACAGAATCATTATGGGTTGCAAAGGCCCAGTACCTCGGAATTCGCCTGCGTCGCGTAACCTTTTCCGGCTCGCGCAGTTGTCACAATCAGAGCGCGGCAACCGGAACGAATGGCGCCCCGAACTTCACAGACACGCGATCACGACCTGATGGCGGCCGTCGCGCGCGGAGACCTCGCGAGCATGAGCGGCATTTACGAGCATCGCAATCGCGCGCTCTTCCGGTTTTTCTACCGGCTGACCGGCAGACAGGCGCTGGCGGAGGATCTGACGCACGAAGTGTTTCTGCGGATGATCCGTTATCGCCACACCTATGAACGCGGCGAGGGCGCGCCGGAACCTGGGTTCGAAGCCCGGCCGGAGGCGGCTTTTGAAGCATGGATGTACCGGATCGCGCGCAACGCCTATGCGGATTTCCGCCGCAGGAGCCGCCTTGAAACCGGGGCGGGCGACGGTGAAATGGAGGCGGTGGAAAGCGGGGCGATCTCGGCGTTCGAAAGCGTGGCGAAGCAGCAGGACCTGGCGACGCTCCACCGCGCGCTCGGCCGCCTCGCCGAGGACAAGCGCGAGCTGATCGTGATGGCGCGCTTCCAGGGTTTGAGTTACGAGCAGATCGGCGGCATCCTCGGGTGCGAGCCGAATACGGTCAAAGGACGGATGTTCCGGGCCATGAAAGAAGTCAGCAGGATCTACACGGAGCTTTTGCGGGAGAAGGCGTCATGATGTGCGCGAATGCCAGAGAATCGATGGCGGCCAGCTGGGCGGCGGAACTGGACGACGCGTCCGAGCTGCAGCTGAAACGGCATCTCGCCGAGTGCGGCGAATGCGCGGCGGAAATGCGCGAACTCACGGCCATCTGGGAGCGGATGGCGGATCTGCCGGTTCCTGAGCCCTCCACCGCGCAGCATGTGCGCTGGGAGGCGGCGCTTGCCGGGCTGACGCGCTCCGCCGGGCCCGCGCGCGACTGGCGGCGGACGTCCGGCAACTGGAAATTCACGCTCGAATCGCTTTGGCCGCGGCGTCCGGTGTGGCAGGCGACGATTGCGGCGGCCTGCCTGATGGCCGGGCTGATCGGCGGGGCGTTCGTGGAGACGGCGATGCAGAAAGACCGCGGAGATTCACGGGAGATCGCCGCGCTGCGCGAGGAAATCGCGGCGACGCGCGAAATGGTGGCGCTGTCGCTGCTCGGGCAGGGGTCCGCGACCGGGAGACTGCGCGGCGTGGACTACAGCGAGCGGCTGCCCGCGCTTGAACCGCGCATGGTTTCGGCGCTGATTGAGGCGGTGAACGGCGACCCCAACGTGAACGTGCGGCTGGCGGCGATTGACGCGCTCAGCCGCGCGGAGAACGACGCCGCGGTGCGAAGCTCGATGGCCGCGTCGCTCGAACGCCAGGACTCCCCGATGGTGCAGGCGGCGCTGATCGATTATCTGGTGGATTCGCGCGACGTTTCCGCCGCGGCGCGTCTGCGCGAATTCAGCGCCAGACCCGACTTGAACGACGCCGTGAAACAGCACGCCGAAATAGGGGCGAGGCGGCTGACCGAGTATCGATAGAAATTTCTTCCTGGAGAATGACGATGACAAAACTGATTGCAGGCGCCACTGTCGCGCTGGCGATGGCGGCGGCGTGCGCCGCGAGCGATTACAGCCTCGAAGAGCGCGAGCAGTTTCAGCGCACGCTCTCCGGCGCAAACACGCTGGATGTGGATAACATCAACCGCTTCATCCACGTGACGGGCGATTCGGGCAACACGATTCGCGTGGAAGGCGAGAAGATCATGAGGGCGCGCGACGCCGAAGAAATGGCGCGGGCGAAGCGCGAAGTGACGGTCGATATCAACCAGAAGGACGGCGTGGCGCAGCTTTCCGTGAACGGCCCGTTCCGCGACCACGATCGCTCGAGCGGCTATCACGGATTTCACGCGGACGATTCGCGGCATTACGACGTGACCTACAACTTCACCATTCACGTTCCGCATTCCATCGGGCTGATGCTGAAGACCGTGAATGGCCCCATCCAGTGCGCCGATACCTCCGGCAAATTCGATATTCACGGGGTGAACGGCCGCGTTGAAATGACGGGAATCGCAGGATCGGGCGAGATTCGTACCGTGAACGGCCAGGAAACGATCTCGTTCCGCGAAAGTCCGAAGGCCGATACTGATTTTCAAACGGTGAACGGCAAGCTGGACGTGACGTTCCCGAAAGACCTTTCGGCGGACGTGCGAGTGAGAACTCTGAACGGCGGCGCCTACACGAATTTCGACGCCACTCCCGGCGCGGGCGCAGGCGGGGTGATCCCCGCGGGCACGCGCTGGAATTTTCGAAAGAATCAGGCGGCGAACCTGCGGATCGGCAATGGCGGACCGGCGCTCAGCTTCGAAACGGTGAACGGCAGTATCGAGATCAGGAAGGCTCAATAAGACAATGCTCAACATGACCCCGCTGCGATTCGCGATGGCCCTTGCGCTGGTTTCGGCGTGCGCGGCGCAGGACAAGGTAACGGTTCCGCTTTCGAATCCCGGCCAGCCGGTGACGCTGAAGGTGACGCTGATCAACGGGAGCATCACGGTGAATGCGGGCTCTTCCAACGCGCAGCTCGTGGTATCGGCTGACATGCAGAACGGACGGCGCCGCGACGACCGCGATGTTCCGCCCGGAATGCACCGCATCGATGGCGGGCGCGGCGGCCCCTCCATCGACGAGGATCACAATACGGTCACGATCACGGCCGGCCCGTGGGGCTCGAACAACCTCGCCATCGAAACGCCGGCCAACACTTCGGTGCAGCTCAGGACGGTAAGCGGCGGGCACATCGACGTGACGGGCCTGAATGGCGATCTCGACATTCAGGAGACCAACGGCAGCATTCATCTGACGAACGTTTCGGGCGCGGTGGTGGCGCACTCGCTGAACGGCAGCATCGTCGCCTCCATCGACAAGCCGGCCCCGGACAAGCCGATGTCGTTCACATCGCTGAACGGAAAAATCGACGTGACGCTGCCCGCGTCCACCAAGGCGCGGCTGCGTTTGAAGACGGACAACGGGTCGATTTACACGGACTTCGATGTGAAGATGGAAGCGCCCAAGACGGTGGTGGACGACTCGCACGACAGCGACGGCATGCACCGCATCCGGATGGATCGCAACGTGTACGGGACCATCAACGGCGGCGGACCCGAGTATCTGTTCCAGACGATGAACGGCAGCATCCTGATTCACAAGAAATAGGGCGCCTGCCGGGCTGCGCCATGGCGATTCCGGCGTGATATCCGGACAAATCTATCCGGAAAGCATATAATCGAAGTTCATGCTTTCGCAGACGGCGGAGTATGCGCTTCGCGCGATGGTGTCGCTGGCCCGCTCCGGCGCGACCGGAGTGGCGCGAACCGCGCAGGATATTGCGGGCGAAGCACGGGTACCGCTCGATTACCTTTCGAAAATCCTGAATTCACTGGGACGCGCGGGTCTGGTGCATGCGCAGCGGGGACGCAACGGCGGCTTCCAGGCCACCAGACCGATGACCCAGATCACCGTTCTCGAGGTGGTTTCGGCGGTCGATCCGGTGCGGAGAATCCATTCGTGCCCGCTCGGGTTGCAGGAGCACGGCACGAATCTGTGCCCGCTGCACCGCAAGCTGGATGACGCGGCGAGGTCGATTGAAGACGCGTTCCGCGAGACGAGCATCGGATCGCTGGCCGGCGTTCCGTTTTGTGAAGGAGAACAGGCCTGTGCGGCTGCGGCGCGTTAGTGGCCTGGCGATTGCGCTCGGCTGCGGCACGGCGGCGGTGGCGGGCCTGATGAGTTCGTACCTCGCGCCGCTCGACGACCCGGCGATTCAGTACGAAAAAACGCCGGTGACCGACCCGGTGGCGAAGCTGCAGGAGAAGATCGATGCAGGCCAGGTCCACCTGAAATTCGAAGACGAATTCGGATATCTGCGGTCTGTGCTGAAAGAGCTGGGAGTCAACACGGACACGCAGGTACTGGTGTTTTCGAAAACCAGCTTCCAGGCTCCGAAGATCGGGCCGCGGATGCCGCGCGCGCTCTATTTCGGCGATAACGTGACCGTGGGATTCGTGCGCACGGGCGACGTGCTGGAGTTCGCTTCGGTGGACCCGAAGCAGGGCGTCGTGTTCTACACGCTGGATCAGGCGCCATCGACGAAACCGCAGTTCAGCCGGCAGGACACGTGTCTGCAATGCCATCAGGTACCCGCGACATATGGAGTGCCCGGCATGGTGATCCGCTCGGTGTTTCCGGACCACAACGGCCAGCCGATACTTTCGGCGGGCGGCTTCATCACGGATCACCGGAGCGAGCTGAAGGACCGCTGGGGCGGCTGGTATGTGACGGGCACGATGGGCAATCAGAAGAGCATGGCGAACTCGGTGGTTCCCGATGCGAACGATCCGTCGCGCATGCAGGCGCCGGACGGCGGCGGCGACGACGAGACGCACAACACGACGAGCCTGCAGTACTTCACCGACACGGGAGCCTATCTTTCGCCGCATTCCGATGTGGTGGCGCTGATGACGCTCGAACACCAGACGCAGATGGTGAATCTGATGACGCGGGTGGGCTGGGAAGCGCGTATGGCGGCGGCCGAAAGCGCCGCGATCAGCAAATCTCTGGGCGAGCCGGCGGTGGAACTGCGGGATTCGGCGAAGCACCGGATCGACACGGCCGTGCCGGAACTGGTGGATTACATGCTGTTCGTGGATGAAGCGAAGCTGACGGCGCCGGTGAGGGGCACATCGGGGTTTGCCGAGGAGTTCGCCAGACGCGGTCCGTTCGATTCGAAGGGGCGCAGCCTGCGGCAGTTCGATATGACGACCCGCATGTTCCGGTATCCGCTGAGCTACATGATCTACTCGGCGGAATTCGACGCCATGCCGGACGCCGTGAAGGAGCGCGTGTACCGGCGGCTCTACGACATACTTACCGGCAAAGACACGAGCCCGAAGTACGCCGCGCTGTCCGCTGCGGACAGGAGAAACATTCTCGAGATCGTGCGGGAGACGAAGAAGGATCTGCCGGAGTACTGGCGTGAATAACATTCGGGTGATCCGGAATCCGCTGATGAAAGCGCCACGGGCGAAGGCGCCCGCGCCGCATTACTCATCCTGGATCGCGCCGCTCGCGATGGTGGCGGCGGGGGTTGCGGCCGGATTGCTGCGGCGCGGGAAAAAAGCGCCGGAGCCGATACCGGCAGAGCCAGGCGCGCTGCTGGCCGTCCGCTGCACGGTTGTAATTGCGCGCTATGAACGATGTTGATGCGCGAAACGCAAGCCGACATCGACCGCTCAGTGAAGTTCGCGCGAAGCGTGTGACGTCAGGCGCGCGGGGCCGCGGCGGACGCGTTCGCGGCGGCGGTATCGATTTCTTCCAGATGGAATCCCATGGCGGGCGCGAGCGTGCGGATGTAAGGGTCCCATTCGCGCCGCAGGGCGATGTACTTTTCGACGCCGCAGGCGTGATCGAGGCTGACATCGAGGCCGGCTTTTCCGAGCCGAAGCAGCGCATTCGAGTAACGCCTGCGCCACGTCTCGATGCGGCGTGAATCGGGCCGATGCCGGTCGATCGAGTTCCTGGGGAGGAAGGTCTCCTGCAGAGTGCCGATCAGCAGGAAAGCGGCCTCGCGCAGGGCGACCACCGCCGCGGATTCGGCCATCCACCCGTAACGATGCTCATCGAGAGCGGACGCTATGAGGGACGCCGCATCGAGCGCGATGGTGGACATCATGGAAACCGAATAATAAGGCGCGCGAAAGCGGAAGTAGAACAGGACGGGGTAAAAGTTGTGGGATTCCTTGAGGGCGATCACTTCGGCCGCGGCTTCGGCGATCATCGAATAGCCGGCGGAGAAATCGCCGCCTGAGCCGAGCCCGGCAATCAGTTCCGCGGCGTCGCCGGTCTGACGCGTGAGCAGAAAGAATTTGAGCGCGAGCGTATTGCGATCGTGGAGAGCGTTGTAGATCTCGACGATATAGGTGACGGTGAGCGTCAGGATGGAGAGACCGGTGACCGCGTTGAAGAGGAACAGAATGCGGAAGCCGGAAGTGTTCGGCTGGATGGTGCTGGAGCCGGGCATCACGGTGCTGCTTCCCGCGGCGAAGACGGCGCCGGCAAACCCCCGGGGCGTGGCGCCGTTCGAGGCCGTAACGGCGGTTCCCAGCGCGGGATGGAAGATGAGCGCCTGCCCCAGGATGAGAACGGCGACCCAGAAAGCGACGATGAAAACCACGATCAGCGGGCCGCCAAATGACAGCGCCAACGGGCGGCGCGAGCCGAGCGGCGTTGTGACGAGGCAGACGCCTTTCCAGATGTAGCGGGCCAGGCGGTCGGCAAAGATCGAATAGCCCATGCGCGCATAGAGGACGGTGAGAAAGATATCGAGCAGGATGGAAGCGACAACCAGCGCGCCCGCCACTGGTTCGAGCCAGCGCAGAGCATCCACGGCTAATGCAGAAGCACGGGCTGCCTGTCGATGCGAACGCGAAACAGTGAATAAGGCTTTCGGCGCAGATCTTCACCGCCATTGAAACGCGCCTGACGATGAAGCTGGTTCGCGGTGACGTAGAGATACCCATCCCTGGCGATGGACATGGTGTCCGGCCACAGCAGGCGGGGATCGTGAACGACGGTTTCCCAGGCGCCTTCGCCGTTGAGGCGCTGGATGGAGTTGTGCTCGTAGTTGGTGGCGTAGATGTTGCCGTCCGAATCGGCTTCAAGGCCGTCCGAAGCGCCGCCCTTGTCGCCCACATCGATGACCGTGGCGGCGACTTCTTCGGGCGACACGGAACGATCCATCAGGGCGTCGAGCATTACGCTGTACAGACGGCGGCTGATCAGCGGCGAATAGTAAAGCCGCTCGCCGATGGAATTGAGGGCAATGCCGTCCGCGCCCATCTGAACGGGCTTCGTTTCCCCTTTTGCGTTGCGCTCCATGAAAACCCGGCCTTCGACGATGGGCAGGAAATCGTGCGGATCTTCGGCTCGGGTGGAGGGATGGCCGTTGAGCTTGCGCCAGCTTTCCTGGGTGGCGAGATCGACCACGATGATGCCGTTCGGGCCCTTGTCGGAGGAGTCCGTGATGAAGGCCATGCCTTCCTGCCCGCGGCGCAGATCGAAGCGGACGTCGTTCAGATAAGTGGTGGGAAGCGCGACGTCTTCCGGGAAAAGGATTTTGTAGACGATGGCCTCCGACCGGAGATCGACGCAGACGAGCTTCGGGCCGCCAGGGCGGACGGGCTGAAACATAGGGCTGCCGGTGTCGAGAATCCAGAGGCGGTCGAGCGGGTCGATGACGACGCTCTGAACGGAGATGAGGTCCGCCGCGCCGTCGCCGGGGAACTTGAAAGGCTGGCCGTCGCGCAGTTCGGCCACGGTGAATCTGACGCCGTCGCCCCATTTCGGAAAGCAGACGAAGATGCGTCCGCTTTGCGAAACGGTGACGCCGGTGGGCATGGGGCCGTGAAACTGCGCGACCGGCTCGAGGCCGCCAAACGGCGCGTCGGCGGCGAGATCAGTGAACCGCGGGCTGGCCACTTCCGGCACCGGGTTTCAGCACGACTTTGATGCAGTCATCCTGCTTGTCCCTGAACATCTGGTAGGCCTGCGGCGCCTGGTCGAGCGGCAGACGATGGGTGATGACGAAGCTCGGGTCGATTTCGCCTTTTTGGATGCGCTCGAGCAGCGGACGAAGGTAGCGCTGGACGTGACATTGGCCGGTACGCATGGTGAGCGACCGGTTCATGAAGGAGCCGAGCGGGAACTTGTCGATGAAGCCGCCATAGACGCCGATGACGGAAACCGTGCCGCCGTTACGGCAGGCCATGATGGCTTCCCGGACGGCGATGGGGCGGCCGGTCTCCTGCATGAGCGCGACTTTGGCGCGATCGTACGCGCCGACAAGGCCCGGGAGATGGGCTTCCATGCCAACAGCGTCGATGCAGGCATCCGGCCCGCGCCCGCCGGTCATTTCCTTGAGAGTTTCGAGAACGCTGGTCTGTTCGTAGTTGATGGTTTCGGCGCCCACCTTTTCGCGAGCCAGACGCAGGCGTTCGGGAAAACGATCGATGCCGATGACGCGCCCGGCGCCGAGCAGATACGCGCTCTTCATGGCGAACTGGCCCACCGGTCCGCAGCCCCAGACGGCAGTGGGGTCTCCCGGCTGAATGTTGCACATCTCCGCGCCCATGTAGCCGGTGGGAAAGATGTCGGAGAGGAAGAGAACCTGATCGTCCGTGAGGTTCTCCGGGACTTTGATGGGGCCGACGTCGGCGAACGGGACACGCGCGTATTCGGCCTGGCCGCCGGCATAGCCGCCGACCAGATGCGAATAGCCGAAGATGCCGGCGGGCGAATGGCCCCACAGCTTTTCCGCCATCCAGGCGTTGGGATTCGAGTTCTCGCAAAGCGAAAACATGCTCCGCTTGCAGGAGAAACAGGCGCCGCAGGCAATCGGAAAAGGCACCACAACGCGATCGCCCTTCTTCAGATTGGAGACGCCCTTGCCGACGTCGACCACTTCGCCCATGAATTCGTGGCCAAGCACGTCGCCCGATTCCATGGTCGGGATGTAGCCGTCGTAAAGGTGGAGGTCCGAGCCGCAGATGGCGGTGGACGTGATGCGGACGATGGCGTCGCGCGGATTCATGATCTTCGGGTCCGGAACGTTCTGTACCTGTACGTCCTCTTTGCCCATCCAGCAGTTTGCTCTCATCGATTTATTTCCCTCGTTATTTCTTTCCCGTGTTGCGCCGCGGAGCGCCTTCAGGCGTGAACGAGCTCGCCCGCGGGCTGCGCTTCGCGCGGGCTGGTGGTGACAGTGGCGTCGGAAACGGCCATTTCACCGGTTTCAACCAGCTGCTTGAACTTGCGGAGTTCGTTCTGGACGAATTCGCCGCCGGCGAATTTGAAAACCTTGCCCGCGATGCGGGCGGCTCCGGTGTTCCAGGGGGAATCGAGTTCGGCCCTGACGATGGTTCCGCGATTGGCGGGCGCGGGCTCAAAACGGATGCTGCCGGCGACGGCCATGCCGCCGATACCGGGGGCGCGCCAGCGAAGGCCCTGCGTTCCGGGCTGATCCGAAAGCTGGACGCCGGAGGTGAAGACGCGGCTTTCGCCGCTCTCGCCGCGCATGCGAATGAAGTCGCGGAGGCGGCCGGAAAGTTCTTCGGCCGGCCGGTCGATGGTGATGATGGCGGAATGGGCCGCGCGGCGCGACTGCTGGTCCGCGGTGGCGCTTCCCGGCAGGCGGCTCATCTGCGATGCGCAATACATATCGAGCGCGGTGACGCCCGCAAGCGAAGTGAGCGTGAGGGCCACGCCGCCGGCGCTGGTGACGCCTTCAGAAGCGGCGGAGAGGTACGAACCGATATCGAGAATGTCGCCGGCGAAGCGGGCCCACAGCCAGCCCTGCGGGCGCTGCCGGGAGAGAATACCGACGCCCGCGCCCATTTCACGGACGCCGAAGGCGCGGAGCGTTGCGCGATGGCGGCCGGTATCGCGGATGCCGATGAAGCGGGCCAGCGGACCGGCGGCGAAAAGTTCCGCGGCGCCGAGGCCGATGCTGAACCAGCCGAGTCCTTTGGCGAGGCGCTCATAGCCGTCTGTACCTCTGCGGGAGCGCTGTGGGGGCGTGGAATGCGGTAGCTTCGGATTCTGGCTCATGGGATCTCCTGCCCGAATCGTAGTACGGGGTGGAAACGGCGCGCCCCGCTTTTTGGCGCTTCCGCACACCCTGCTGTTCGCGTACTAACCGCGCGGGGAGTAGTGGAGATTCACTTGTGGCGAAACACCTGTGGTCAGTTGGCGGCTATGGAAACCAGCACACCGGCGGGGCTTTGGAATCCGGCGGCGGCAACCTGAACGGGCTGATCGCCCGCGGCGACGCCGGGGATCTGAACGTTCAGCTGATACAGGCCGGATTCGACCAGCCCCGCCCACAGAACCGGCGCATCGACGCCGCCGACGGTGACGGACGGCAGCGCGGGAAGCGGAACCGGCTGCGCCACGAGTTGCGAAGTGGGCGCGGCGGGGGCTGTGGGGCCGAAGCCGGTACCGTAAATCTCGATGATTTCACCGGGTACGGCGGGACGCGAGGAAGCGCCGGCCGGACCCACGAGCGAGCCATCCGCGTGAAGCGCGGCGGCGTAGCTTTTCGTTCCGGACGGGTAGGCGAAGAACGCAGGCGACAGACGCTGCTTCAAAACCGTTGCGGAGTAGCTGGAGCCCTGCGGCGTGGTGACCTGCACCTGCACGGGCCCGATGGTATCGTCATCGGGCGCGATGGCGTTGATCTGCGTGGGGCTGATGTACTCGACGAAGGCGGGCCTGCCGTTGATGGCGACCGAGACGCCGTCGAGCGCAAGGGGAAGACTCGCGCCATTGAAGTCCGAGGCGGTCCACGTACGCGATGCGCTGCTGAAGCCCGTGCCGGAGATGGCGACGAAGGATCCGGAGGCGACGGCGGGCTGATAACCAGCTGCGTTGACGACTGCGTTCACGCGCGAGGCCGGCGTGGCGACAGGCGTCCCACGCTGGAGAAGAACGCTGTCGAAGGGCGCGAGCGCGACCTGCGGCGCAACCGAACCATCGTTGTACCGCGCGGTCGAAGTGACGTAGACGGCGTCGGCAATCAGAGAACCGGAGCCGCCGTTGTGGATGCGGAGCGTGGGCGCGCCGGCGGCGGTGAGATAGGCGGTCGCCACAGTGTGCCACCCGTCGCCCGCGGCCGCCGTGGTCTGGTCGAGCGTGGACGAGGCGATGATGAGGCCTCCTGAAACGATGTCGTAGACCGCGTTCTTCGCCCACCCGCTGGCGCCGGGAGCGGCCGGAAGCCAGACCTGAATTGTCCAGGAGCCGTCCTCGGGAATCTGAAGATTCCATGTCGCGGCGCCCGACGAGCCGTCGAGCTCGTGCACAGTGGACTTCCACGCATGGTAATAGGGGCCGCTGGCGACCTGGCTGCCAGGCCCGGTCAGCGCGCCATGGGCGAATCCGCTGTCGGCGCTAACGGTGTTCCACGCGCCGGAAGAAGTGAACGCGGCATCAGAATCGTCGATGACGTACTGGAATTTCGGGGCCTGCGTTCCGGAGAACCGTTTCAGGCCGGATTCGAGACTGACGGTCTGCGGCAACGGCGTGGCATTGAGCAGGACGACGCCATTCGAGAAATCACGGCGATAGAGGGCCGGCGGCGACTGGGAAAGACTGACGCCGTCGATCCAGACATTGCCGGCGACATCGCCCACCCAGAATTGAATGCGGGCGTCGGTTGCGGTGGTGGAAGCGGTGAACGTGGCGGTATAGAGGCCCCAGCTCGCGTTGATGGAGATCTGAGCGCTGAGCCCGTACCACGTGTAATTGGGGGCGCCGCCCTGCGAATTGACGGTGATGACGCGGGGCGCATCGGCGCGAGCCCAGAACTGCAGCTTGTAAGTGGCGCCCGCTATGAGAAAGATGTTCTGCTGCTCGAAGCTGACGTGCCAGTTTGTGGCGGAGGCGTTTGAAACGGTGACCCGGGCGGAAGAAACGCCATCCGCCGCCACGGAGGAGTCCCCCGAATTCGACGCCGCCGAGTCCGTATTCACCAGCAGCGACCAGCCCGCGAGTCCGGTCTCGAACCCGGGGTTGGAGAGAAGATTCGGCGAGGCGGCGGGCGCGATGGAAAAGGCGGGGCCGATGGGATAGCCGAGCGGGAAATCGTATTCGTCGTACCACCAGTTGACCGGAGAACTCGTGTCGCCGAAATCGTAGGTGGAAAAGCCGTCGTAGAGCAGCGCGGTCCCGAGGCCGAACCGCATGTTGGGGTAGAAAGACTGGGCGAATGTCTGGGCGGCGGCCGGCGCGATGCGGGAAGCCGTGAAACCGTAGCCGTAGGCGACCTGCAGCGGCGGCGAGGACTGAACCAGACTGATGCCGGGCTGACGCCCCTGACTGAACCATTGATCGAGGGCGCTCTGGAGCGTGGCGAAGCTCTCGAGGCCTTCCCGAACTTTGGGGGCGTCGCCGTTCAGGCTTTCGCCGTTGAATGCCGCGAGAGCCTGCGTCTGTGGCGGGCGATTATCCAGATGGCCGGTGACGAGGCCGTAGGGAACCAGCTTGCGGAAGGCGCTGATGAGCCGGTAGACGCCGGCGGACCAGGCGGCATCGAGCGTGGCGGGATCGTCCGGCTGGCCATCGTTGTTCGAATCGATCTGCACGGGGTTGCCCGCGTAATCCGTCTTCAGCCAGGAGATGGTGGTGTGGAAGTTATCGAAGAAGATGCCGTCGTAAAGCAGCCCGGACTGAAGCAGAACCTGGTAGGCGTAGTTCGCCATGAAATCGGCGACATCGGGGTTGGTGAGATTCAGCATGTAATCCCCGGGAGTCGGCCAGTCCGGGATGCGATTGCCGTGCACGTCGTGCAGGAAGTAATTTTCCGGGACGTTCGGCGGAGTGGCCGGGCTGGTGGTTTCCGTCGCGTTGACGTTGGGCAGCAGGATGACGTTCGGATTGGCGGCGCGCACCGCCTGCGCCTGCTGGGAATTGAATGCCGGGCAGAGGAAGAGCTGAATCTTCCCGGCCTGCGCCGGCGCGGTGTTCTCGATATAGCCTCCCCACCAGATGCTGCCCACGCGCGGGAACGGACCGGCCGGCGTGGCTACGGAACGGTACTGGAGCGCGGTGACGGCCGTGGGCGCGGAATCGCAGGCGAGATAGACATTGTTGACGACGGCCGGACTGGGTGACAGCCCCTCGACTGTTCCCTGATGCGTTGAAGTGGGCCGCGCATCGAAAGCCTGCATGGCGGAAAAGGGCTGTGAGGCGCCGACGGAATAACGGCACGAAGCAGGCTGGGCGGTGGTGAAGGAAAGCGCCACGCTGGCGCTGCCCGGCGGAAGCAGATTGCTTGGCGGGCTGATGTTCGAAATCACGCTGGTTTGTGCGTGGGCCGGGGTGAACGAAAGCAGGGTGAAAGT
>DAIDJK010000053.1 GCA_027450225.1 Bryobacterales bacterium
TGCAAAACGCCAACGGCATCGCATACGGAGCCGCTTATCTGGTCATGTTCGCCATTCCGCTCGCAGCCAAAGGCGAGAAGCCGTCATTGGCTCTCCGGGCAATGTCTCTGTCGGGTTTCAGCATGACTCTGCTCTACGTCGTCGTCTCGGTATTCCCGATCGTCGATGTCATCAACCCGGTTGTGTTTGCGCTGAAAGTGGGTGGACTGGTGCTCGTCCTCAATTTCGCCGGCGTCTTTTATTACTTCCGCGCCGCGAAGCCTGCGCGCGCTACTGCGCCTTGCTGAATTCGAGGCCGAACGGCGCCAGTTCCTTCTTGATCACGTTCTCATCGCCCACCGCGACCACAGTCATCCGCGAAGCCGGGAAATACTTGCTTCCCGCCGCTTCCACTTCCGCCGGGGTCACCCTGGAGATCTTCTCCGTCAGTGTGCCCAGTTCTTCGGGCGGCAACGAACTCAGCCACAACGTGGCAAGCTGCCGAGCCACTGCCACATGCCCCTGCAGCATCAGCGCCCTCGATCCCAGCAGGTAGCGCTGCGCATGCTGTACCTCGTTCTGCTCGGGCGCGGTTGTCGCCATGCGGTTCAGCTCATACGAAATCTCGTTGAAGCTCGCGCCCGTAACGGCGTTTCGCACATCGGCGCGCGTCACCAGGATTCCCGCCTGCGCCCGCGACATCAGTCTCGATCCAGGCGAATACGTATACCCTTTGTCTTCGCGAATGTTGTCGATCAGGCGCGATCCGAACATCCCGCCGTACATGGCGTTTGCCACTTCGGCCGCCGCATAGTCCGGCTGCCCTTCGTTCGCCGTCATCGTCCCGAGATACAGCGCCGTCTGTACGGAATTCGGCCGTGGCACATACACCACCGTTCTCGAAGGAGAAAACGACGGCGCATTGGCTTCGAGAGGCGTTGCTTCCGCCGCTGCTTTCCATTCGCCGAAATCGGCGCGAATGGAACTCTCGAGGCTCGCCGCGTCGAAGTCGCCCACCGCGATCAACAGACTCCGTTCCGGACGGAACCGCTTCGCATATTCGGTCCGCAATTCCGCCGCGGTTGCCTTCGCAATCGTCTCCTGCGTGGGCGCCACAACGCCATACGGATGGTCGCCGAACATCGCGCGATAAAGCGCTCGCCGGGCGAGGAACGAGGGCTCAGCCTCATTCGCTTCGAGCGCCGCCGCCGCGTTTTTCTTCGCGATCTCCACTTCTTCATCCGCGAACGCGGCGTTGCGCATCACATCGGCCAGCAGCGCCGCTGCCGGGGCCGCATGGTCCGCCAGTACGCTGGTCGAAACGTAGATCGCGTCCGGCGTCGCATCTCCGGTCAGGTCTCCGCCTGCCGCCGCCACGGCCTCCGCCACCTGCTTCGAAGATCGCGTCTTCGTCCCCTGCGTTACAGTCGATGCGATCAGGTCCGCCAACCCGGGCTGATCTTTCGGATCCCCCGAATACCCGCCGCGCACGGCCAGCATGAACGCTACTTTCGGAAAGCCCGTCTCCGGCACAAGCCACACGGTGAGCCCGTTCTGGAGCTTCACTTCCGTCACTTTCGGGGCCTTGAACGGCTTCATGGCCCCATAGGCCGGCAAGTCCTTCGGCAATTCCCGGGTCTTCGTAGCGCCCATCGCAACCGACGCCATCGCCACCGCGAGGGCAAGGCCGGCCACCCGGACCGGCGTTTTGCGCGTCACCATCTTCAGCACTGCCGGAATCCGTGTCTTCATTTGCCCTCTCCGTTCGCGGTCGCCCTGGCTTCCGGCGCGCGCCAGATGATCGTTCGATTCGTTTTCACCAGATACTTCTTCGCGAAGTTCCGCACATCGTCCGCCGTCACCGTCCCAATCTCCGCCGGCACCCGGTCCACCATCTCCGCGTTGCCGTCGAACAACACGGCGTGGGAAATCAGCGATGCCCGATAAATCGGATACTCGAGCTGGTCATACCAGTCCGAACGCATCTTCGCCCGGATTCTTTCGAGTTCCGCCGCGCTGGGCCCATGTTCCGCGAGGTCCGCCACGGCGTTGTCATAGGCCCCCAGCACCGCGTTCTCCGTCGCATTCGGTGGCGCCACGATGAACGACGTCATCAGCGTCGGCCCGTTGTATTCGAACGGATTCCCGAGCGGCCAGTTCACGCCGCCATCCACCGAAATCGCCGTCTGCTTTTCCTTCACCAGCGCCTGATAGAGCCGCGACGCCTGTCCATTGTGCAGCAACTCTCCAGTCACGGCGCCCACCACCGCATCGCGGGTTCCCCTCGCCGGCATCCGGTACCCGATCGCGATCGCCGGCACTTTCGCCAGCTTGTCCGTCTCCACCGCGCGCCGTTCCGCGGTCTGCGGCGCTTCATCCAGTTTCGGGGCGGGCGGTTTCGGCCTCGCTGGAATACCCGCGAAATACTTCTCCACGCTGGCGAACACCTCATCGGCTTTCACGTCGCCCGTGATCGCAAGCACCGCGTTGTTCGGCGAATAATACTGCTTGTAGAACGTCTCCACGTCCCCGATCTTCGCTGCGTCCAGATCCTTGAAATCACCATAGAAGTTGTGTGAGTTGGGATAGGTATTGAATGCCTTCCCCGGCAGATCGATCGCGAAGAACAGCGCGTAAGGCTGGTTGAGCACGTTTACCCGGACTTCCTCTTCCACCACCTTCCGCTGATTCTCCAGGTTCGCCGGCGAGAAATCGAGAGTCTTCATCCGGTCCGCCTCGATCCACAGGATCGGATCCAGCGCCGAGATCGGGGCCGTCTCGATGTATTCCGTAAAGTCATAGCGCGTGTCCCCGTTGTTGTTCCCGCCGCCGCCCTCGATCACGTTGTCCAGCGTCCCCTTCGGCGCGTCCGGCGTACCCTCGAACATCATGTGCTCGAACAGGTGCGCGAAGCCGGTCCGCCCCTCGGGTTCCAGCCGGAAGCCGATCCCGTAGCTCACGCAAACCCCGAAGGTCGGCGCCGAATGGTCTTCGGAGACAGCCACCTTCAGGCCGTTCGGCAGCGTTTTCACCACCACCGGCAACTTCCACGTTTGTGCTGACGCCATCTGCGCCAGTATTCCGGCGCAGACCAGACCAAATGTGACTGATCGCATATTCCCTCTATGATGCATCTGTACGTATGACGGACGAAATCAGTTCGCGAATCGCGATCGAAGTGAATCGTGCATTCAGCGCCGGCTCAGGCCATGCGTGTGTCGCGCCGGGCGAGACGCGGCGCGGATGTTCTTTCCCTGCAGCCGCCTGTATTCGCCATATCGGCGGTCTGCTGCCCGGAGAGTGGAACCGTACCGTTGCATATAAAGGGCAGGTCGGCTGCTGCGCTGACCGTCGCGGGTTCTGTGACATTCTCGTTGGATGTGTAACCGCTCCCGGCTCATGAAAGCTCCTTTCGGACGAACGTTCCTGGTTGTTTTTCTCTGCTGTATCCCTCTGTCGGGGCTGGTTTCCGCTCAGTCGCCGGCGCCGGTTCCCCCCGCGTCAGGTTCCGCGTCTGCCGGCGCTCCCGCAGCCCAGCCGCCGGGAGCCCAGACTCCGCCAGCCACAAGAGATGTGTCGTGGAAACTTCTCGTCCCGAATCTGCTTCACGATCAGAAGACGATATGGACCTTTCCAGCGAAACTCGCCCAGGGGCGCGACTGGATACCGACGGCCGCAGTTCTGGGAACCGCCGCGGCGCTTGTCGCCGCCGATCCGCACGAGGCTTCGTATTTCCGCAATACCACCGCATACAAGCCGCTCAATAACGTGCTGACAAGTAACTCGACAATCTACGCCACGATCGCAGTTCCAGTGGGGATGTACGGCGCGGGGCTGATCTTTCACGACTCGAAGATGCAAAAAACGGCATTGTTCATGGGTGAAGCGGTTGGCGACGCTGAGATCCTCACGACAGTACTGAAAGACGCGACGAAGCGGGCGCGGCCATCCGGGATTCCGCAGAATGGAAACTACTGGGACAGCTGGTATGACAGCCGCGGGTCCGTTTTGCGCAGCAACGGCGGCTTTCCATCCGGTCACACCATTGCGGCGTTCTCGATGGCCACCATCATTGCGCGGCGCTACGGGAACCATCGCTGGGTTCCGTATGCGGCCTACGGACTGGCTGCCGTGGTGGGATTTTCCAGAATGACCCTGTCGGCGCATTTCGCCTCCGACGTGTTCATGGGCGCGGCGCTGGGGTATTCCATCGGCCGATTCGTGGTGCTTCCGCAGCAGTAAACCCCGGGCGACTTGCCTGGCGCCGCGGCAATTTCGTCGAAGACCGTTACTCGCGCTGAACCGGCTACTCGATATTCAGCACTACAGTGTTCGAGGTATGGCCGCCGGCCGACAACGTGAGAGCTGCGGAGGCGCCGGACGGCAGTTGTGCGGGCAGGACCAGAAGAACCGTATCGACTCCGGGGGAAGCGGCTGCAACCGAAACGCTGCCCGTCTGCAGGCCATCCACAGTCGCGGTGAGATCAGTCGCGTGACGCATACCCGTTCCGTACACGGAAATCGTTTCCCCGGGCGCGGCGGGGTTGGAGGCTGAGACCAGGCTCCCGTCCGCATGAGCCGCCAGCCCCGAACCGGCGGCATCCATACTGAACAGAGCCGGAACAGAAGGCTCGATGAACAGATTCACCGGGTAGCTGCCGGATTCGTTCGCCACGGCCAGCGGGACCACGCCGGAGATTCCACTGGGCAGCACCGCATTCAGTTGTGTATCGCTTGAATAGAGCATGGTGACCGCTTGCCCCGCGACGGTCACCGAAGCCCCGGCGAGATGTGCGCCATATAGGGATACGAGCATGTCCGGCGCGCGGCTCAGGCTGGCAAGCGGACCCGTGGCGGAGGCAACTGCGGCGATGAAAGGCCCGTTCTTCACAACCACCGGAACGTCGTAGCCGATCGACGGCAGAAAGGTAAACGACGATGGAACGCCGGGACCGCCGCCGCTGGCCGAGATCTGATAAGGACGGCTGGTGAACAGGTCCGCGAAAAAAACGCCGCTTGTGGCATCGCCGGCCAGTTCTCCTTCCGGCGCCGCTACCTTCACAATCGACTTCGAGATCACGCCATTCGCATCCTCGAAGACGACGTTGAGACCGCCATATGTCGACAGCACTGGATCCTGATCGGCCGCATTGCCGATGCTCTGCCACGCCGGCGTGTCCGCAAGGAACGAATCGATGATCCGGAACCCCGGATGCGAATCGGAATCCACGTACGCAATGCCAGGGCCCGAGCAGATGAAGCTCGGCAGATTCCGAACGTGGCAGCCCGCGATCACCCGGACTCTGTCGGGTCCGAGGAAGCCGGCCAGACTCGCGGAAGTGAGCGGAACTGCTCCGTCGCTCTGGCCGGGCGGCGCTCCGTTGCCCGCGATACTCAGGACGTCTGCGCCGCGGAAATCGTACGAACCCTGATTCGAAGTATTGAGGGTCCATTCGAACGAACTGCCCGGCAGAAGTTCCTGCATCTGGATGTCCGGCGAACTGCCAATGAGCAGGTACATCAGAGCGAGCGCGCCGTAATTCGGTACGCCGATAAAGACAGCCTTGCGGATGCGGCCTGCCGGTAGAGGGGCAAACTGGCCGGACGGAAGCATGCCCGCCAGATAGGCGCGAACGATGAGCCCGCCCATGCTGTGCGCCACCACATCCACCTGCGGCGCGGCAATCGTGTCGAGAAACTGTCCGAAAGCCTGGCCGAGTTCTTCGATGGTGGGCCTCGCGCCCGTTCCCTTCACAGCGCAGTTGTCGAAGAAATACACTGCCAAACCTTCCCTGCTCAGTTTCGTCTGCAACTGGCCGAAGGTCTGCTCCGAAGTTGCGCCGGAGACGCACTTTCCCTGATAGCCATTGAGAAGCACCACCGGTGGCCGGGTCTGGGACCACGCGATGGCACCGAACAGAAAGATCACAGTCAGGCGGCAGGTCATGTGAGCTCCGGCTTTGTGAAAGAGGAGCGCAGATGGAGGCAACTGGCCAGGATCACTCCGATGGCTTCAGCGAATGTGGCAAACTGCCGCTCGTCCTCCGGCGTAAACGCTTCTTCTCCGATTCGATTCAGCAGTTGGGCCACGGCGAAAATGTTGTGATCGCTGTCGAACACCGGAATGCAGAGAATGCTTCTCGTGCGATACCCGGTGATGCGATCGAACTCAGGATTGAAGAATTCGCACTGGTATGCGTCCGGTATGTTGACGCACTTGCCGGTGATCACCACGCGGCCCGCCACGCTTCGCGAGATGGGCGCTTCAATGGTGATCGGCTTGCCCGCTTCGCCTTTGGCGATCCGGCTGCGCAACAGCCCGGCTTCACGATCGACCAGGTAGAGTGTCCCGCGGTCCGCCCGCATCGCATCCACCATCTTCAACGTGATGGCCTCGAGCACGGTGTCGAAGAGTTCGGTAAGCGCCTCCCGGCTGCCGATCTGGAACACCCTGAAGTACTGCTGGAATTCGGCGGTCATGTGCTCCAGCATTTCGAAGTACTGGCGGCTGGAAATGGCCTGCACGTGCTTCCGAAGATTGCCGCTGCGCTGCAATCGGGCGAAGGCCTGCAGCATGTTTCCCGCGCTCATCGCCACTTCGCTGGCGAATGCCGCCAGACGTCCGTCCTCCAGGGTCACGATGCGGTCGGCGATATCGAGTATGCGGTTGTCGTGCGTCACCAGCAGCACGGCGCAGCCCTGTCCGCGCGCGATGCTCTGCAGTAGTTCAATCACCTCGCGGCCGGATTTTCGGTCGAGAGAAGCGGTGGGTTCGTCGGCGAGGATAATGCTGGGATTGCGAACCAGGGCGCGCGCCACGGCGACTCGCTGTTTCTGTCCGCCCGACAACTCCGACGGAAACGCGCGCATCAACCCGCTGAGCCCCACAGCATCCAGCATGGCTTCGGCGCGTTTGTAGCGCTCCGCGCGGGAGATGCCGCCATCCAGACCAAGGGATAACGCCACGTTCTGCCGGGCGGAAAGAGCATCCAGAAGATGATGGGTCTGGAAGATCACGCCCACGCGCTCACGGACCCAGCCCATCGCGGAGCTCTTCGCGTTTCTCAGTTCGATGTCGAGGATTCGCACGCTGCCGTCCTGCACCTTGCGCAGAGCGCCGCAGAGGGTAAGCAGTGTCGTCTTGCCGGAGCCCGAGGGCCCGGTGAGGATGACGATTTCTCCCGGCGCGATATCCAGGGCGATATCGAACAGCACCTGGCGCCGCAGCGCGCCTTCGCCGAAATGATGATTCAGCCCGCGTATGGAGATGAGCCGTTTCGTCCCCGTCTCACGCAGGATGCCGGGCGCAGTCATCAGAAGATCTCCGCCGGGTCCGCCGCTTTCAGCGCGTGCATCGCCAGCACGCCGGATGCGCTGCACATGGCAAGCGTGAGCGCATAAACTTCGGCGAGCCGTTCCGCCGTCAGTTCGAGCGGCAGCATGGTGGCGTTGCGGGTCACGACATAAATAACCTGCGCCATCAGGGCGCCGGGAATGAATCCCAGCACGGACATGAAAATCGCCTGCATCACAACCACCCGGAAAAGCGCCGTGTCCGAATAGCCCATCGCTTTCATGGTGGCGTACTCGGCAAGATGACTCGTCACATCGCTGTAGAGAATCTGGTAGACCACCACGGAACCTACCACGATTCCCAGGATCAGGCCCGCGGTAAAAACGAAACCGATGGGCGAGTAGGCAAGCCAGTAGTGTTCTTCGGCCTCGAGAAACTGGTTTCGCGGGACGAAACGTACATCCTTCGGAAGACTGCTCCGCAGACCTTCGAGAACACTCCGGAGATCGGCTCCCGGTTCGAGGCGGATTGCGCCGATACTCGGCAGCGAACCGGTGGCGGAGAGTGCGGCGAAAGTCCCATCGCTCGCGAATACGTAGCCATTGTTGCCGAATCCGGGACCAAGCCGCAGCAGGCCAACGATGTTCGCTGTCTGGCCGGACGCCGTGACCTCCAGACGATTGCGCGCCCGGAAAATCGCGGCTACCGGACCATAAACCGAGCGCGAATTGGCGTCGAAGATAAGCGACAGCGGCCGCCGCAGCGCGCGGAAGTCGATAGTCTGGCCCGGGAAATCGAAGATGTCGTCATCCGGCCGGAAGCCCAGCATCACAATCTGGCTGGCCTGACGATTAATGGGATTCTCGAACGACAGCCAGCCCACCTGCAGTGGCGAACAGGAGGCGACGCCGCGAACCGCGCGCGCCTGGTCGATGCGCCGGCGGGGAATCATCGGCGCATTCTGGGAGAACTGATATTCCCAGCTCGTCATCACGATGTCGGCCTTCAAATGCGAATAGAGCCGGGTCGCCGTCGAGAGCAGGGAATCGCGCAGCCCGATCTGGCCCAGCATCAGCGTGACGGCAAAGGCTACGCCGGCGAGCGCAGCCGAGAAATGGCCCTTCTGCGCAACGAGCTGGCGCCATGCGAATTCAGGCCCGGCTTTCATCGCTTGCCGGTTTCCGTTTCGATCACCACGTCGACAGCGCCGTTGATGCGCTCGGCCAGTACGCTTTGGTCGGGCACGCTGATTTTCACGTGGAAAATACGCGCGTCGAGCGGAGCTCCGGGAGCCGCCGAAAGCAGTTCCTGTCTATCGATCTCGGGCGAGATCCAGATAACCTGCCCGGAGAGCGCATGGGGCAGAAGATCGGAGCGGATCACGGCTTTCTGTCCTGTTCGCACCCGGCCGATGTCGGCTTCGTACACCTCCGCCATCACGATCATGCTGCTGGTATCGGCCACTTCGGCGATGCCTGGCGGCCCGGCAGGCTCGCCAACGTGGGCCAGTACGCGCAGCAGGCGCCCTTTCGCCTGCGCGCGAACCACCGAATCGTCCAGCCGCCGGCGGCAATCTTCGGCCTCGGTCTCGGCAACCTGCACCGCCCGCTCGGCGATGGCGACGTCTTCCGGGCGCACGGTATGGCTCAGACCGTCGATCCGCACTTCGGTCTGATGGATCAGCGCATCGGCGTCCCGGACGCGGTTTTCCAGAGCTTCCATCTGCGCCCGGGAAATGAAGTCCCTTTCGAGAAGCGGCCGGTTGCGCTCGACGTCTTTCCATGCGCTCTCGCGCTGCATCCGGAGACGAGCCAGTTCGGCGCGCGCCACGTCTGCGTCGGCCGCAGAAGCGCCTGCTTTCACGCTCGCCAGCCGGGCTCGTTCCAAACCCAGCCGCGCCTCGGCTTCGCGCACGGCTTCGGTCAGTTCCGCGCGCGAATCGAGCGTGGCGACAATCTGCCCAGGCACAACGTTGTCTCCCGCGTGAATGCGCAATGCGGTGATCAGCGGAACTCTGCCGGCCGAAGCCGGCGCCGCGATGAAGAAAGTGCCGTTCGCCGGCACAATTTTCCCGACGCATCCGACGTTCCGGGGAGTTGTTTTGCTCAGTTCGGGCGTGGCGCTTTGCCCGGAGTCGCGCGAATGGCAGGACGGCGTGGCCGCCGCAATCAGAACCACGGCTCCTGCGCTGCGGGTCACCATGCGAGCGAGGACACGTTTCCCATAGCTTCGGCCAGCGCCACCCGCGCCTGCGCCTGCGCGTAGAAGGCGGCGCTGCGCGCGTCTTCGGCGGCGGCCTGGCGATTCCGCGCCTGCTCGAGATCGAGCCCGCTCGCGTTGCCCGCGTCGTGGTTGGCGCTGATTTCGTTCACATCCGCCGCGGCTTCCCGCAGATTATCTTCGACCAGCGCCGCCTGGCTTGTGGCTTCAGCGAGACTGGCGTACGCCACCCGAACGTTCAGCTCCACCTGCCGGCGCAGTTCGCGCAGCCGGACCTGCTGTTCCTGCATCTGCATCATCACGTCGGCGTGCGCGAGCGCCCGGCGGTGCCCGTCAAGAATCGGCATCTTCAGTTCGAGCCCGGCGGTAAACGTCAGCCCATGCGACATGCCGCCGGAGCCCGAAGGATCGGGCGCGACCAGAATCTCGCCCACGTCGCCGAACGTGGACAGAACCGGAAGCCACGTGGAATCGACGGCCTCATCGGTCAGCTTCAGGCGCTGCCCGGCCAGTTGCATCGTCTGGAATTTCGGATTGTCACGCAATGCCACGCTCACCGCTTCGTCAACCGTGAATGCGGCGTCGTGGCGCGCCATGGGCGTTGTGAGTTCCAGCGTGCCGCCGAATTCGCCTCCCACCAGGTAGAGCAGCCGGAGTATCGCGCGCGTCTGCTCGAAGCGGGCCGTTGAGAGTTGCTGCTGCCCGGTGTTCGAATTGACGCGCGCCCTGCGCACTTCGCTGTCCGTTGCCAGCCCGCGGCTGTGACGTTCGGTCGCAAACTCAAGCATGGTTTGCGCCATCGCTGCGTTTGCGGCCGCGAGCCGCGCCGATTCCGTTGCGCGAACCGCGTCAAGGTAAACGCGCGTGGTTTCAGCGGCGATCGATTCCCGCTCTTCGGCAAGCTCGCTTCTGGCTTCTTCGATCCCCTTCCTGGCTGCCTGCACTTTGTGCGCCGCGCTTCTGTCGATCAGCGTCTTCGTCGCCTGAATTCGTGGATCGAGCAGGGAATAAGGGCCGCGCGTTTCGGCAAACTGCACCGACGAGATCAGCGCCGAAAACCTCGGCAGATCGATTCCGAGCGCGCGCAGATCCACGCGCAGCGCCCGGTCGGAAACATCGGCCTCGGCAAGCAGGGCAGTAGCCGATTTCGCCGCCGCGACTTTGCCCTGGGCCGTGCGCACCGCGTCAGACGCCATCTGCAGCGCCGGCGTTTGAGATGTCAGCGCGCGCGCC